>CAHJXE010000011.1 GCA_903644085.1 Hyphomicrobiales bacterium | reverse complement strand
CGCACGCTCCTCCGCGCTCGGCCGCGCCGACATGGGGGCGGGCTCGTACCGGCCGCTGAAGCCCGACGCGCTCTATCTCGGCCCCGAACAGTGGGCGAAGCGGCTTGCGGATGCCGCCGTCGCGCGGCTGACGCCGTTCGCGCAGCCGGACACCCCGGGCCGGCTCGTCGTCGATTCCGGCGCGCGGCGCGGGCGCGACTTCATCGCCGAGCGCACGGACCCGAACGCCAACGTGTTCGCGGCCGCAGTCGAACATATCCGGCACGAGAAGGCGGCGGGCCGCCGCGTGATGGTGGCCGCCTGGTCGGAGGGATCGCGCGAGCGCCTCTGCCACGTGCTCGACGATCACGGTCTCGCCGAGGCCAAGCCCGCGAACCGCTTCGCGGACGCGCTCGGCATGCCGGCCGGCGACGTGCCGGTCGTCGTGTGGGGCTTCGAGGCCGGGTTCGAGACGGACGACCTCGCGGTCATCGGCGAGCAGGACATCCTGGGCGATCGGCTCGTGCGCCAGAAGCGCGCCTCCAAGCGCCCGCAGGACTTCCTGGCCGAGGTCGCGTCGCTGACGCCCGGCGATCTCGTGGTGCACGTCGACCACGGCATCGGGCGGTTCGACGGCCTCAAGACCATCCAGGCGGCGGGCGCGCCGCACGATTGCCTGGAGATCACCTACGCGGGCGAGAGCCGGCTCTACCTGCCGGTGGAGAACATCGAGCTCCTGAACCGCTACGGCTCCGAAGAGACCGAGGTCCAACTCGATCGTCTCGGGGGAGGGGCCTGGCAGGCCCGCAAGGCCAAGATGAAGAGCCGGATCCGCGAGATGGCGGGCCAGCTCATGAAGGTCGCGGCCGCGCGCTTCATCAAGCCCGCCCCGAAGCTGCTGGCGCCCGAGGGGCTCTACGACGAGTTCGCGGCGCGCTTTCCCTATGAGGAGACCGACGACCAGTTGAACGCGATCGAGGCCGTGCTGAACGACCTCGTGGCGGGCCGCCCGATGGACCGGCTCGTCTGCGGCGATGTCGGGTTCGGCAAGACCGAGGTCGCGCTGCGCGCCGCCTTCGCGTCCGTCATGGCGGGCAAGCAGGTCGCGGTCGTGGTGCCGACGACGCTGCTGGCGCGCCAGCACTACCGGACCTTTGTCGAGCGCTTCCGTGGCCTGCCGGTCAACGTCGCGCAGCTCTCCCGCTTCGTGCCCGCGGCCGACCTCAAGACCGCGAAGGCGGGCCTCGCGGAAGGGCAGGTCGACATCGCGGTCGGCACCCACGCACTTCTCGGTCGGAGCCTCGCCTTCAAGGATCTCGGGCTCATCATCGTGGACGAGGAGCAACATTTCGGCGTCTCCCACAAGGAGCGCCTCAAGGACCTGCGCGCCGACGTGCACGTGCTGACGCTGACCGCGACGCCGATCCCGCGCACGCTCCAGCTCGCGCTGACGGGCGTGCGCGAGCTCTCGATCATCGCGACGCCGCCCGTCGACCGCCTCGCAGTCAGAACCTTCGTCACGCCCTTCGATCCGCTGGCGATCCGGGAGGCGCTGCTGCGCGAGCGCTACCGCGGCGGTCAGGCCTTCTACGTCGTGCCGCGCCTGACCGACCTCGACGAGGTGCGCGAGTTCCTCGCGAAGGAGGTCCCGGAGGCCAAGGTCGCGATCGCGCACGGGCAGATGGCGGCGGGCCAGCTCGAGGACGTGATGAGCGCCTTCTACGAGGGCAAGTTCGACGTGCTGCTCTCGACCACGATCGTCGAATCCGGCCTCGACATCCCGACCGCGAACACCCTCATCGTGCACCGCGCGGACATGTTCGGGCTGGCGCAGCTCTACCAGCTGCGCGGCCGGGTCGGACGGTCCAAAACGCGCGCCTACGCGCTGTTCACGGTGCCGGCGAACCGCACCCTCACCGTTCAGGCGGAACGCCGCCTTAAGGTGCTCCAGACGCTGGACACGCTTGGCGCTGGCTTCCAGCTGGCCTCCCACGATCTCGACATCCGGGGCGCGGGCAACCTGCTCGGCGAGGAGCAGTCGGGCCATATCCGGGAAGTCGGCTACGAGCTCTACCAGCAGATGCTGGAGGACGCGGTCGCGGCCCTGAAGGCGGGCGACGACGAGCCGGTCGTCGATTCGCAATGGTCGCCCACCATCGCGGTCGGCTCGCCCGTGACGATCCCCGAGGAATATGTCTCGGACCTGCAGCTGCGCCTCGCGCTCTACCGGCGGCTCTCGACCTTCGAACAGGAGGAAGAGCTCGCGTCCTTCCGGGCGGAGCTGATCGATCGTTTCGGGCCGATCCCCCCAGAGGTGGACCAGCTTCTCGCCGTCATGGGCATCAAGGTGCTCTGCCGGCGCGCGAATATCGAGAAGGTCGAGGCGGGGCCGAAGGGCATCATCGTGTCGTTCCGCGACAACTCCTTCGCGAACCCGATCGGCCTCGTGACATACGTGGCTGAGCAGGGCTCTTTCGCGAAGGTGCGGCCCGACATGAAGGTTGTCTTCCTGCGGGAGGTCGACGACCTCGGACGGCGTCTCAAGACGACGAACCGCATCGTCAAGGAGTTGCTGGGCGTCTCGGAGGGCAAGGCGATCTCCGCGATCGGCGTGCCCGTGCCGAAACCCGCGCCGCCCCCCGTCAGACCTCCGGTCCGGACACGGCTTGCGGCCCGACCTCGCTCCGGAGGATGGCGGTGATCCCGCCATTCTGCGCCGCCGTCTGACGATCCCACATGATCACCGGGATGCCGGACGTACGGTCTGCGCGACGTAATGTGTCCGCCAGCGCGATGAGGGTCGCGTGGTCGGATCCCGTGTCGGCCGGCATCTTCAGGAAGATCGCGGACGGGCGCTCGATGATCTGGAGCACCTCGTCGGCCGCCTCGAACGAGGTGGTGACGCTCGATAAGCCGAGTTCCGACAGTTCGGCTGCGAGAGGATCGACCACACCGCGATGGCCGTTATCGACGACGAGAACCTTCCGAAGACTGTTCATGGCAGAACGCCGCGCCCCGTGATACCGCACTGCAACAACCACGATGTATGAAGAAGGTTCGATCCATCCGTCAAGCCAAGCTTAATATGCCGATAACGTGTTCGGAGGTACGTTCGAATCCGAACGGCGTGGGTGCGTCGCGCTCGATCGCGTCGCCGCCGAGCTTGCCCGAGACTGCACCCGGTAGCCGTGAGACCTCCGCCGCGAGGCCTCCTGCGTGAATGCGGCCGTCCTCGAGGCCGACCCGCAACCGCAGCCTTGACCGTAAGCCGGCCGGGACTCCCGTCATGGTCTCGATCGCTGCCGCGAGACCCTCGCGACGCGGGGCGGCCAGGACAGCGCTCTCGCCGAGTGCCAGCACGTCGACGGTATCGAGACCTGGCTCCGCATCGGGGAGGCGCGCCGGCGCATCGTTCGTCAAGATGAGGCGAGGGCAGGCAGGCACATGCCGTCGCAGCGCCACTTCCATCCAACCGGGCGCGACGACGCGGGCGTCCCGCGTCGACAGGACGGAGCGGTCGAGACCGGCGCGCGAGAACAGGCCGTGCGCCTCGATCCCGCAGCCCGTCATCAGCGACAGCATGGGACCGGACACGATCGCCTTGAGATCGTCGGGCGCCAAGAGCGTGATCAGCGTTTCTCCCGGGCGCTCCGGCCCGAGTGCCGCGACGAGGACCTCCGTGGCGGCGATCAGCGAGGGATACGACCGCAGGACGGGGCGGCGTATCTCCCCGTACCGCTCGAAGGTGACGATGCCCCGGCTCCGCCCAGCATGCGTGGGCAACTCGACCGAGCGGCTCGACATTCTCGACGTCGACGCAAGTTCGGTGACGCCGTCCGGCAGGCCAGGCCCGAACCCCAGGATGTAGCGCAGGCGATAGTAGCCGCCGGCCACCGTGCAGACCGTCTCGGCCGGTCGCAGCGGCCCGATGATCGCCTGGGTGATGATAGCCTCGATCCCGGCTGCCTCGACCGCGACCGCGAGGTCGCTCGCCGACGCCGCGACCGGAAGGCAGCAGGGTGTCAGGCCGGCGCGCTCGACCGCCAGGAAGGCGACCATCCAATCGCTGCCATTCGCCAAGCAGAGCCCGACGAGCGCCCCAGGGCCGAGCGCCAGGCGGGACAGACGCGCCGCCAGGGCGGTCGACCTGTCGCGGATGTCTTCCCATGTCAGGCGCGCCGCGAGACGTCCGCTCCAGCTCTCGCATCCCCATTGGTCCGACAACGCGAATCGCTCGGGCGACGTCTCGGCCCAGCCGTCCACCAGGGTCGACGGCGTCGCGGCGTCCGAGTTTGTCGATCTGACGCTCGGCTGCATGACGACCTGTTAGTCTCCTTTCCCGAATCACGTCTCGCCTGTGTCCGCGAAGTTTCGCCGCAGTTCCAGCGCCCATCGTGGCCGTCCACGGCCGATCGTCGTGGTACGGACGTTTCCCTCTGCCACAAGGTGGTTTCCACAAGCGCGTTCGATGCTTTAGGGAGAGCGCGTCGCGTCATCCCTTCGCCTCAATCGGCCTAGATGGAGCGGCGACCAAGCCGCCCGGTCGTCCGGGCTCGATATCGACGGCCGAGCGTGCCGTCCTTCCAGGATTATGAGGACAGGATGCCACTAGCGACACGTCTCGCATGCTGGGCAATGCCGATCGGGGCCGTCGCCCTCGCATGGTCGGCCGGGCCTGCTTCCGCCCAGGCGCAACGCCCGGCCCGCCCCGCCGCACCTGCGCCCGCTCAGCCGGCGCAGCCCGCGCCTCAGCCGAACGTTCAGGGCCAACAGGCTCAGAACGGCCCTCAAGTCGTCCAGGTAAAGGCCGAACCCTCTCAGCCCGACTGGACGAAGGTGTGCGGCAAGGACCCCGGCAACGGTGCCGAGATCTGCTACACAACCCGGGATTTCGTCTCCGACGCGGGTCAGCCCGTGCTCGCGACCGCCGTCTACGACGTGAAGGGTCCGCAGCCCCAGAAGGTCGTGCGCTTCCTGATGCCGCTCGGGCTCCTCCTGAAGCCCGGCATCCGCTTCGCGGTCGACCAGACCGCCCCGCTGGCGGGCTCCTACACGGTATGCTTCCCGAACGGGTGTTTCGCGGAGACGGTCGGCCTCAAGGACGAGACGATCAACGCGATGAAGAAAGGCACGGTGATCAACGTCAGCGTGCAGAACCAAGTCGGTCGCGAGGTCACCTTCGCGGTCCCGCTCGCCGGCTTCGGCAAGGGATTCGACGGCGCGGCGATCGACCCGAAGGTGCTGAAGGATCAGCAGGATCGTCTGCAGGAAGAGATGGAGAAGCGCAGCGAGGAGATGCGCAAGCGTCTCGAGCAGAGCAACGCTCAGACGAGCGCCCCCGCGCCCGCTACTCCTGCCAAGCCTTGATCTGCCAAGCCTTGATCTGCCAAGCCCTGATCTGCCAAGCCCCCTGATCTCGCAAACTATGATCTCGCGAGCATCGACCTGAGTTCGGGCGAGCCGGCTTTTCCCACTGGTTCGCCCGCCTCTCTTCTCAGCGGACGCTAGTTGGCGCCTTGCGCCCGGCGGCGATAGGATCCGTCCTTCGCCGTCTCGAAGATCTGCGGGATCTGGGGATGCCGGAGCGGGACACCGGTCTCGTCCGGCAGCAGGTTCTGCTCGGACACGTAGGCGACGTACTCCGTCTCGTCGTTCTCCGCGAAAAGATGGTAGAATGGCTGGTCCTTGGAGGGCCGCATCTCGGCCGGGATCGCGAGCCACCAATCCTCGGTGTTGCTGAAGGTCGGGTCCACGTCGAAGATGACGCCGCGGAACGGAAAGACCCGATGTCGGACGATCTGGCCGATGGAGAACCGCGCGGTGCGGGTTTGAACGGTGGTCGTCATGGTGGATCCCATATAGGGGGAGGCGGTCCGGCGCGGAAGCCGTCATGGCGCCGTCACAAGCAAACGGGCGCCATGCTCCGTCCAGGCGCCCAGCGCCGGCGATGAGCGAACTCGCGAAGCTCGTTGATCTCCTCTTCCCGTTCTTCGGCATGGTGGGGCTCGGTGTCGTGTGCGCACGCGCCGCGCGACTGCCCGAGGCGGGGCTCGCATGGATGCAGGTCTTCCTGATCTACCTCGCGCTACCTTGCCTGTTCTTCCGTCTCGTCTCGCGCATCCCGGTCGCCGAACTCGCAAATGGACGCTTCATTGCGGCGACGACAGGCTCGACCGCCGTCGCCTTCGGGCTCTCGGTCCTGATCGGGAGGGCCGGCCGGCTCGGGGCGTCCGAGACCGTCATCACGGGCGTGTCCGGGTCGTACTCCAACATCGGTTACATGGGGCCGCCGCTTATCGGCTCGCTGCTGGGTCCCGTCGCGAGCGCGCCCGTCGCACTCATCTTCGTGTTCGACACGGTCTTGTTGTTCACGCTCGTGCCGACCCTCATGGGCATGACCGACGTCTCGCGCGGGTCGAAGGCCCGCATCGCGGGCGAGATCCTGCGGCGCGTCCTGCTCCACCCATTCGTGATCGCGACGATCCTCGGCCTTGCGGCCGGGCTCGCCGGCTGGCAGCCGCCGGCTGCGATCGATACGATCATCGGGTGGCTGTCCGGCGCCTCCGCGCCGTCCGCACTCTACATCTTAGGCCTGACGGTGGCGCTCCGCCCGACGCGCCGGATCACAACCGGGATCTGGGCCCTCGTGGCCACGAAGCTCCTGATCCATCCGCTGATCGTCTGGGTCGCCCTGATGGCGATCGGCGGCATCGACCGGGTCTGGATCGAGACGGCCGTCGTCATGGCGGCGCTGCCGCCCGCCCTCAACATCTTCGTCCTCGCGCGACAATACGATGTCGGGGTCGAGCAGGCCTCCGCGTCCGTGCTCGCCGGAACGCTCACCTCGATCGCGACACTGACGGCCTTCATCTGGCTCCTGGAGACGGGCCGGATGCCGCTCGACCTCTTCCAAGCGAGCCCGTTCTAGGCGAGACCCGCTCGCATCACCGCCCGCCGGAGCGGGCCGATGCGCGACAGCGCGCCGAGGCCGATGCCGCGGAGCGCATCCATCGGGACGAGGTCGCTGAGGAGCGCCCGGTTCAGGCGATCGACCGCCAAGGTGCGCAACCCGATCTCCCCGCGCCGGGCTCGGTCATATGGCGCGAGCGCGGCCCCGGACCCGAGATCCAGCCCACCTCGTTTCGCGTCGCGAAGGGTGCGCACCAGCGCGGTCACGTCAGCGAGGCCGAGGTTCAGGCCCTGCGCACCGATAGGTGGCAGGAGATGCGCGGCCTCGCCGATCAGCGCCACACGCGACTCGACCAGGCGCGCGACCGAAGCGCCCCCGAGCGGTACGGTCCCACGCGGCCCGTCGATACTCATGCGGCCGAGCGTACCGTGAGACCGCCGTTCGACGGCGCGCGCGAAATCCAGGTCGTCGACCGCCCCCATGCGCTCGGCCTCGGCAGGCCGCATGACCCAGACCAGGCTCGACCGACGACCGGGGAGGGGCACCAGCGTGAAGGGGCCGGCCCGGGTGTGGAACTCGGTCGAGATGTCCTCGTGCGCGCGCTCGTGGGCGAGGAGCGTCGTGATCGCGGCTTGCGGGTAGGTCCAGCTCCGCGTCGCGATGCGGGCGACCTCGCGCACGCGCGAGCGTCGTCCGTCCGCCCCGACCACGAGACGTGTCGTCAGGGCCGCGCCGGAGGCCAGCGTCACGGTCGCGACCTCGCCGTCCGGCGCAATGCCGGCCGCGAGGTCCTCGCGCCACGCGAGCCCGCTGGCCCGCGCCGCCCCGGCCAGGAGACCGACGAGCGCGGCGTTCTCGATGTTCCATCCGAACGCCTCGAGCCCGATCTCGGCCGACCGGAACGTCGCCGGGGGCGGCCGGAAGAGGCTGCCGGTGTCGTCGACGATGCGGAGCGCCCGCAACGGGGCTGCCACGTCCCGCACGCGGTCGGAGAGGCCGAGCGAGCCCATCAAGTCCATCGAGCCCGACATCAGTGCGGCCGTCCGCCCGTCACGTCGTTCGGGCGCTGGACCAAGGAGGCAGGTCGAGAACCCGGCCCGGGCGAGCGCCAGCGCGCCCGCGAGGCCGACCGCACCGGCCCCGACCACAATGACCTCGTAATCCGCGCGCGTCATGGGATCGGCTGAGCCGGTTGTCGAACGCGCCCGCGGCGCTTACTCGTGCAGGTCATAACGCAGGAGCTGAACATGGTCGCGGCCGTTCGCGTTCACGAATACGGTGGTCCCGAGGTCCTGAAGGTCGAGGACGTCACGTTGCCGCCGCCCGGCCCGGGCGAGGTCCGGGTCCGGCAAACGGCGATCGGCGTCAACTACATCGACACGTATTTCCGTAGCGGGCTCTACAAGGCACCCTCGCTGCCCTTCATCTCGGGCAACGAGGCCGCGGGCGAGATCACAGCTCTCGGCGAGGGCGTCACCGGCTTCGCGCTCGGCGATCGCGTCGGCTACGTGGCGACGCTCGGTTGCTACGCGGCGGAGCGCAACGTACCCGTCGCGATCGCGGTCAAGCTGCCGGACGGGGTCTCGGACGAGATCGCGGCCGCGATCATGCTGAAGGGCATGACGACGCAGTACCTGCTGCGCCGCACCTACCGGGTGAAGCCGGGCGACACGATCCTCATGCACGCGGCGGCCGGCGGCGTCGGCTTGCTGCTCTGCCAATGGGCGAAGCACCTCGGCGCGACCGTGATCGGCACCGTCGGCAGCGAGGACAAAGCCGAACTCGCCCGCCAGAACGGCTGTGATCATGTGATCCTGTACCGACAGGAGAACTTCGCCGAACGCGTGAAGGAGATCACCGGGGGCAAGCTCTGCGAGGTCGTCTATGACGGCGTCGGCAAGACGACCTTCATGGGCTCGCTCGACTGCCTCGCACCGCTCGGCGTCCTCGCGAGCTTCGGCTCGGCGTCCGGGCCGGTCGAGGATTTCTCGATCGGGATTCTGGCACCCAAGGGGTCGCTCTACGTGACCCGCCCGACGCTCGGCACCCACACATCCCGACGCGACTGGCTCGACGAGATCTCGGCGGACCTGTTCGAGGTCGTGGCGTCAGGCGCGGTCAAGATTTCGATCAACCACCGCGCCAAGCTGTCCGACGCGGCGGACGTGCATCGGATGCTGGAGGGCCGGGGGACGACCGGCGCGATCATCCTCACGCCGTGAGGCTCATACGGCGGTCGCGAACAGGTCGTAATCGTCCGCGCGGTCGACGCGGCAGGTGACGATGTCGCCGGTCCTCAGCGGCCGGCGCGACGTGACGTGGACCGTCCCGTCGATCTCGGGCGCCTCGTAGCGGGAGCGCCCCTTCGCGACGAGCCCGTTCGCCTCGTCGATGATGATGGGCAGCCGGCGCCCGACCTTGCGGGCGAGCTGCTTGCGGCTGATCTCGCGCTGAGCCGCCATGAAGCGGTTCCAGCGGGTCTGCTTGACCTCCTCGGGCACGGCCGGCCCGACATCGTTCGCGGGCGCGCCGCGCACGGGCTCGTACTTGAAGCATCCGACCCGGTCGAGCTTCGCCTCCCGCAGCCAGTCGATGAGGTAGGCGAAGTCCTCCTCGGTCTCGCCGGGGAAGCCCACGATGAAGGTCGAGCGGATCGCGAGGTCCGGGCAGATCTCGCGCCAGCGCCGGATGCGCTCCAGCGTCTTCTCCTGGTTGCCCGGCCGCCGCATCGTCTTCAGCACGGCCGGTGAGGCGTGCTGGAACGGGATGTCGAGGTAGGGCAACACCCGGCCTTCCGCCATCAGCGGGATCACCTCGTCCACGTGCGGGTAGGGATAGACGTAGTGCAACCGCACCCAGGCGCCGAGCTCACCCAACTCGCGAGAGAGATCGAAAAACCGTGTTCTGACAGAACGATCCCGCCAAGAGCTGTCCTGATACTTGATGTCGATGCCGTAGGCGCTGGTGTCTTGCGAGACGACGAGCAGTTCCTTCACGCCGGCGCGCACCAGCTTCTCCGCCTCGCGCAGGACATCTCCCGCAGGCCGGCTGACGAGGTCGCCGCGCAGCTTCGGGATGATGCAGAAGCTGCAACGGTTGTTGCAGCCCTCGGAAATCTTCAGATAGGCGTAATGCCGCGGCGTGAGCTTGATGCCCTGCGGCGGCACGAGGTCCAGGAACGGGTCGTGAGCCGGAGGCGAGGCGAGGTGGACGGCGTCGAGCACGCTCTCGTATTGCTGCGGCCCGGTGATCGAGAGCACGTCGGGGAAGCGGTCGCGGATCGCTTCGGGCTCCGCCCCCATGCAGCCGGTCACGATCACACGGCCGTTCTCGGCCATCGCCTCGCCGATGGCGCCGAGCGACTCGGCCTTGGCCGAATCGAGAAATCCGCAGGTGTTCACGATCACGACGTCCGCGCCGTCGTGGCGCTTCGTGAGCTCGTAGCCCTCGGCCCGGAGGCGGGTGATGATCCGCTCCGAATCGACCAGCGCCTTCGGGCAACCGAGCGACACGAAGGAGACCTTCGGGGCAGGGGCGTTCATCACATGATCCTGTCGTGCCAGGATCGCCCTGTCGCGTGATCCGGTGATCCCGTGACGGTCGCGACCAAGCCTGATGCCGATCGCTCGTCGGATGCGCGGACTCGAGTTCATCCACGGACACGCGATCGCGTATCGCACCATATGGCGCGTCCTGTCCCCGTTGGGAACCCGCGATCCTCGCTATGCTTGGCAAGGCTCAGCCGAGCGCGGCCTCAAGTTCGGCGAGTGCCGCGAGCGCGAAGACGGTCATGTTGCCCGCCCGGTCTGCCGAGCCCGTCTCGACCGTCGTGACCCGTCTCGACGGGCCGTCGACCGCGATGCAGCTATGGCCGGCTGCGTCGCCGTAACGATTACCGGTCGGCCCGGCGGCACCCGTCTCGGCGAGCCCCCAGCTCGCGCCGAGGCGCTCGCGAACGGTCCGCGCCAGGAGTGCCGCATAGGGCTCGGAGGAGGAGCGCAGGCCAGCCATCTCCACGGGTGTGATGCGCAGGAGCGCCTCGCGCGCCTCCCCGGTGTAGACGACTGCGCCTCCGAGAAAGTAGCGCGACGCGCCCGGCACCGCGAGCAGGGCCGCCGCTACGAGGCCGCCGGCCGAGGATTCCGCGACCGCGACGGTCTCGCCTCGTGCGATCAGTCGGTCGGCGACACGCGCCGCCGCCGCGTCGAGCTCCGTCATAGATCACCTCGTTCTGCGGTTCTGGCGGAAGGGGTGGGATTCGAACCCACGGTGGAGTTGCCCCCACGGCGGTTTTCAAGACCGCTGCCTTAAACCGCTCGGCCACCCTTCCTCGGCAGCATGCTCGTCCAAGTTCCGGTCGAGGCCCGCACATCGATGTACGGCGAGGCTCCGAGCCGGGTCAATGCCGACACCATCCGATGACACCGGCCATCCATGCGGCAAGGATGAGCGGCAAGGATCAGCGTATGCAGGGATCGCAGGATCAAGGGATCTCCATGCGGAAACGCGCCGTTCGTGGCGCGCCTTAAGACCCCATTAACCATGATCGCGGACACATGAGCATGTCCTTGGTTCACAGGATCGCAAGATCCCGGTCCGAGGCAGGGTCGGTCGTCCGGACCGTCTCTCGTTCAATGTTGAAAGGAACGCCGATGAAGGCGATCACATTCGTGACCCAGAAGGGTGGCAGCGGCAAGAGTACCCTGTGCATCTCGCTCGCGGTCGCCGCCCAGGAAGCCGGGCAGTCCGTCTGCATTCTCGAGATGGACCGCCAAGCCACCGTCACCGATTGGGCCGAGCATCGCCGGGCCGACACGCCCGAGGTGGCGCAGATCGACGCGACGCAGCTCGACGACATCATGGCCCGGCTCCGCAGTTCGGATTTCGACTACGTGTTCATCGATACGCCGGGCGTCGACAGTCCGGGCAGCCTCGCGGCGATCCGCGCGGCGGACCTCTGCGTCATCCCGTGCCGTCCGACTCCCGCGGACCTGCGCGCCTTCAAGCCGACACTCGCGGCCATCTACCGGCTCGAGAAGAAGTTCGCCTTCGTGCTGAACCAGACCCCGCCGCGCAGCTATCGCGTGCGAGACGCGTCCGACGGCCTCGCGGTTCTCGGCGTGCTGCCCGACGTCAACATCGTCATGAGGAACGATCACCAGGACGCGCTCGGCATGGGGCAGGGCGTGACCGAGTACAACCCGACCGGACAGGCGGCCTCCGAGGTGCGGCGCCTCTGGACGTGGATCGAGAAACGCTCGCAGGGACTGTCATATGTCAAAGCCGCCTAAGCTCAGTCTCGCGTCCATCGTCGCGGCCTCGTCGCCGTCCCCCCAACGCTCCAGCGGCGAGGTCGTCCAGCTTCCCACGGCGTCTCAGCCTCAGGGGGTTACCGCACGGGGAACGTTGAAGGAACGCTCGAAGCAGCTCTCCGTGTATCTCGAGCCGTCAGTCCACGACCAGCTCCGCGACATCGCCTATACGGAGCGCACCAAGATCCACCAGCTGATGCTTGAATCGCTCGACCTCCTCTTCAAGGCGAGAGGCGCGCTCTCCATCAATCAGCTGACCCAGCAACGCTGATCCAGCGTTCTAACAGAGCCCGCGAAGGCGTTGCTTTCGCGGGCTTTTTGGTGTCCGTCTTAGCGTTCACGTGAGAAGGTCGACACTTGGGATCAGGCCTGAGGACGTAGAAGCAAGCGACTGAGCTGACGACGTAAAGCGTCGTCGTGGTGCCTGACCGTCGCTGTTTGTGGGCTCCTCACGGTTCGTGAACGCGCCGTTTACGGGCATCGACGATGATGATGGGCCCGCAAGGTTTGGGCCTGGCCTGAATGGCCGTCATCAGGACAGGGCAAGATGCTCGCGCGACCGGCTGGCCATGCGGCGACGACCCGCCGACGACGCATCATCATCGCGCGCGTCGTCACCGCGATCGCGATCGCGCTCACGGTCGCGAATTGCAGCAGCACACGCACGACGCGCCGCGGCGCCGATGCGAAGTATGGCGTCAAGCCGAGCCCAAAAGTCATTCCTGACGGCGAGCCGATCCCGAAGGGCGGCGGACGCGCGATGGTCGGCAAGCCCTATGTCGTCGGCGGGCAGACCTATGTGCCGACGGGGGGGCGCGGCTACGACCGCGAGGGTTCGGCCTCCTGGTACGGTACAGCCTTCCACGGGCGACTGACCGCGAACGGCGAGGTGTTCGATCGTGACTCGATCGTGGCCGCCCACCCGACCTTGCCGCTGCCGAGCTATGTCAGGGTGACGAATCTCGCGAACCGGCGCTCGATGATCGTGCGTGTGAACGATCGCGGACCCTACGAGCGCAGCCGCTTGATCGACGTCTCGGAGCGGGTCGCCGAGACGCTCGAGTTTCACCGCCGCGGGACCACGCAGGTTCGGGTCGAGTACGTCGGCAAGGCCTCGACCAACGGGAGCGACGATGCCAAGCTCCTCGCAACCTTGCGCACCGACGGGACACCCGCGCCGTTCGGCTGGCCGCGCGCACCGGTGATGATGGCGGATCTGCGCGCGCGCGATTTGTCGCCCGTGCCACCGATCACCCAGGCGAGAACTGCGCCAGCGCTCGCGCGCGAACTCTCCCACGAGGGAGAACTCGCCCAGGAGGACGAGGCACCTGCGTCGGCGCAGGAGGGGATCTCTCCGCCGATCGAGCGGACCTCTCCGCACGCTCACGTGCAAGTGTCTGATGCCGCGCCGTCCGACGATCCCGGACCGGAACGCTACCCGGCAGGGCGGAGGCCGGACGCTCAGTCCCCGCCCGCGCCCGTCCTGCCGCCTGCCCGGCCGATATTGGCAGGTATCTACTAAGCTCGTTTGGACTCGAAGGTGATTTCCTGTCCGCCGGGCGCTACAGGTCCGGCATCACCGGAGTCTGACTTGAACGCGCGGCGCGGCCGTTTCATCACGTTCGAGGGCGGGGAGGGGGCGGGCAAGTCCACTCAGCTCGGCCGGTTGCGGGACCGCGTGGCGGCGCTCGGGCGCGAGGTCGTGACGACCCGCGAGCCCGGCGGGTCGCCCCGGGCGGAACGCATCCGCGCCTTGGTGTTGGCAGGCCATGCGAAACGGTTCGGGCCCTTCGCCGAGACGCTGCTTTTCGCCTCGGCCCGGGCCGACCATATCGATCGCGTGATCCGGCCGGCGCTCCTGCGCGGCGCCGTCGTGATCTGCGATCGCTTCATCGATTCGACGCGCGTCTACCAGGGGGTACTCGGACACGTGTCACCCGAGACGATCACGACGCTCGAACGCGTCACGCTGAACGGCCTTGAGCCTGATGCCACACTGATCTTCGACGTACCGGCCTCAGTCGGCATGGGTCGCGCCATCCGGCGCCGACAGCTCACGGGGGACGCGGCCGACCGGTTCGAGGCGGAAGGCGCGGCGTTCCACACAGGGATCGCGCAGGCGTTTCGCGACATCGCGGCGTCGGAGCCGCGCCGGTGTCGATCGATCGACGCCGACGGGACACCGGATACCGTGGCGGAGCGGGTTTGGGACGCGGTTCGCTCATTGATCGAGGAGGGCCAAGTGCTTGGCGGTTGAACCGGACCTTCCCGCTCCGCCACATCCGCGCGAGCGCGACATCCTCGTCGGGCACGTCCCGGCGGTCGCGGCCTTCGCGGACGCGATCGCGGCGGACAAGCTGCACCATGCCTGGCTGATCGGCGGTGCGCCCGGGATCGGCAAGGCGACGCTCGCCTACCGGGTCGCGCGCGCGCTTCTCGCGCGCCCGGAAGAGCGGTCGGCATCGGGGGACCTCGCCCTCGATCCGACGAGCCGCACCTTCCGGCAAGTCGCGGCCCGCTCGCACCCGAACCTCATGGTGCTGGAGCGAGCCGCGCAGGAGGGCGACAAGGCCGCGCCCCGGACCATCCCGGTCGAGGCGGTGCGCCGCGCGCTTACCTTTTTCGGCTCGACCTCGGCCGATGGCGGCCACCGCGTCTGCATCGTGGACAGCGTGGAGGAGCTGACGCTCGCCGGCGCCAACGCCCTCCTGAAAACGATCGAGGAACCGCCCCGTCGCGCGACGGTCCTCCTCGTCAGCCACGCCCCACAGCGCGTGCTCGCGACCATCCGCTCGCGTTGTCGCAAGCTCGTGCTCGGCTCGCTCGGATCCGAGGAGGCGGCAGCGGTGATCCGTTCGCTCGGCCCCGACTACCTGGAGCTGGACGGTAACGTCGTGGCACAAGCCGTTGAACAATGTGATGGATCGGTCGGGCGTGCCCTCGCGCTGATCGAGCCGAAGCGCATGGCGCTCGTCCGCGAGATCCGCACCGTGCTGGACCAGTTGCCGCGCGCCGCGACGGGCCGCGTCCTGGCTTTGGCCGACCGGCTGGCCGACCGGCGCGCCGAGGGCGAGTTCCAGATCGCGCTCGATGCTATCCTGCGCTGGGCCTCGGCGCGCCTGCGCGAGCGGGCCGGGGAGGGCGCGGGCCGCCTTGCGGCCCTGGCGAGCGTATGTGAGAACGTGGTCGACACGGCGCGAACCGTCGAGACGTATAATCTCGACCGTCGCCCCTTCGTCGTGTCGACCTTCGCGGATCTGGCGGACGCCGTCCGGCAGTCGTCTTGAGCCGGCACACGAGCATTGGGTTGAGTTCTCGGATGGCCGGCGAGCCCTTCTTCATCACGACGGCCATATCCTACCCGAACGGCGCACCGCATATCGGACACGCCTACGAGGTCGTGGCCGCGGACGCGATCGCGCGCTTTCATCGCCTCGACGGGCGCGACGTCAGGTTCATGACCGGGACGGACGAGCACGGCCAGAAGATCCAGCAGACCGCGACCCGCGAGGGCAAGACCCCTCACGATCTCGTCGACGAGATGGCGCCGAAATTCCGCGACATGGCGGATCTCCTCGGCTGCGCCTACGACCGCTTCATCCGCACGACCGATGCCGACCACCTGCGCGCCAGCGAGGAGATCTGGCGGCGCATGCAGGCGAACGGCGACATTTACCTGTCGAAATACACCGGCTGGTACTCGGTGCGCGACGAGGCCTATTACGACGAGGGCGAGCTGACCCGCATCGCGGACGGGACGTTCCGCGCGCCGTCCGGTACGCCCGTCGAGTGGGTCGAGGAGGAGAGCTACTTCTTCCGCCTCTCGGCCTATGGCGAGCGACTGCTCGCGCTCTATCGCGACCGCCCGGACTTCGTCGGCCCCGAGACGCGGATGAACGAGGTCGCGAGCTTCGTGGCGGGTGGCCTCGACGATCTCTCGATCAGCCGCACGACCTTCGATTGGGGCGTACCCGTGCCGGGAGACCCGAAGCACGTCATGTATGTGTGGGTCGACGCGCTGACGAACTATCTGACGGGCGCCGGCTTCCCCGACGAGACATCGCCGCTTTGGCGCTACTGGCCGGCCGACCTCCACATCATCGGCAAGGACATCGTGCGCTTCCACGCGGTTTACTGGCCGGCCTTCCTCATGTCGGCCGGCCTGCCCCTGCCGAAGCGCGTTTTCGGGCACGGCTTCCTGTTCAATCGCGGGGAGAAGATGTCGAAATCGGTCGGCAACGTGATCGACCCGGCCTCGCTCGTCGCAGCCTACGGGGTCGACCAGTTCCGCTACTTTCTCCTGCGCGAGGTGCCGTTCGGTCAGGACGGCAACTACTCGCACGAGGCGATCGTCAACCGCATCAATGCCGACCTCGCGAACGACCTCGGCAACCTCGCGCAGCGCTCGCTGACGATGATCGCGCGCAACTGCGGCGGCCGCATGCCGACGCTCGGACCCGAGACGGAAGTAGACCATGCATTGCTCGCCGGCGTCGCGGCCGTGCCCGATCGGGCGAGGGCGGCCATGCAGAGCTTCGCGCTCCACGCCATTCTGGCCGACCTCTGGTCGGCAGTAGCGGACGCGAACCGCTACTTCGCGTCACAGGAGCCTTGGATCCTGCGAAAGCAGGATCCTGTCCGGATGGGGACCGTGCTCGCGGGGACGGCGGATGCCTTGCGCCGAATCGCGATCCTCGCCCAGCCCTTCGTGCCGGCCGCCGCCGCGAAGCTGCTCGACCTGCTCGCCGTCGGCTCGGGTCACCGCGACTTCGCGGCGTTGGGTCCCGACGCGCGGGTGCCGGAAGGGACAGTCCTGCCGATGCCGGAGGTCCTGTTCCCGCGCTTCGTCGAGCCCGTCTGAGGCGTGACCGTGATGCTGATCGACAGCCACTGCCATCTCGACTTTCCCGACTTCGCGGGGTCGGTCCCCGCCCTCATCTCGCGCGCACGCGCGGCGGGTGTCGGCGGGATGCTCACCATCTCGACTCGGGTCGCGACGGCGGACACGTACCGCTCGCTCGCCGAGCACTACCCCGAGATCCTGTTCACGATCGGCACGCACCCGCATCAAGCGGCCGAGGAGCCGGACGTGACGGTCGAGGACTTGCTCGCCATCGCGGTGCATCCACGCTGCGTCGGGATCGGCGAGGCCGGGCTCGATTTCCATTACGACAAGGCGCCACGCGACGTGCAGGAGCGCGTGTTCCGCACGCAGATCGCGGCGGCGCGCCGGTCCGGCTTGCCCCTCGTCATCCACGCGCGGGAAGCTGACGACTTGATGATCGCGATCCTGAAGGAGGAGATGGGGCGGGGGCGCTTCGACGCGGTCCTGCACTGCTTCTCGTCCGGGCCGGCACTTGCGGAGGCCGGCGTCGCACTCGGACTCTACGTATCGTTCTCCGGCATCCTCACCTTCAAGCGTTCGGACGAGCTCCGGGCGATCGCGGCCGGGGTGCCGCGTGACCGCCTGCTCGTCGAGACGGACGCGCCCTACCTCGCGCCGGTGCCGCATCGCGGGCAGACGAACGAGCCGGCCTTCGCGCGCCATACGGCCGACGTGCTCGCCAGCGTGCTGGGCGTCAGCCTCGACGAGGTGGCAGACCTCACCAGCCGCAACACCCGCGCGCTGTTCCGCAAGGCGCCGGCCGATTGGGGCGCGATCACGCTCGAGGCGGCGGCGTGAGCCCCACCATCACGATCCTCGGCTGCGGTTCGTCCGGCGGTGTCCCGCGCGTCGGCTCCGGTTGGGGCGCGGCCGACCCGAGTGAGCCGAAGAACCGGCGCCGACGCTGCTCCATCCTGGTCGAGCAGGGCGAGGGTGACGCCACGACCCGCATCCTCGTCGATGCCTCGCCGGACCTGCGCGAGCAATTGCTCGAAGCCGGCGTGACCAGGCTCGATGCCGTGATCCTCACGCACGACCATGCCGACCACACGCACGGCATCGACGACCTGCGGCCGCTCGTCATCCACATGCGCCGGCGGATCCCGATCTACCTGGACGAGATCACGTCGGCCATCATGAACGAGCGCTTCGGCTACTGCTTCCGCTCGCCGCCGGGCAGCGGCTATCCACCGATCGTCGAGGAGCGGCGGATCACGCAAGGCGGCCCCTTGATGATCGACGGACCGGGTGGGGTATTGTCGGCCGTGCCGTTCCAGATGGTGCACGGGTCCATCGAGGCGCTCGGCTTCCGGTTCGGCGATATCGCGTATGCGAGCGACGTCAGCGCGATGCCTTCGAGCAGCGTCGAACAGATCCGCGGTCTCGACATCCTGATCCTCGACGCGCTGAGATACACGCCGCACCCGACGCATTTCTCGGTCTCGGAGGCGCTGGCGCTCATCGACGAGGTGAAGCCGCGACGCGCCATCCTCACGAACCTGCACACCGACATCGACTACGCGACGCTGAGCGCCGAGTTGCCCGCCCACATCACCTTGGCCTTCGACGGCATGATCGTGAGACATGACGCGTAATCGTGACCGTGGAGAGTTCGGCAGCAAGCCTCAAGGCGTTCGGCCGGTTCGGCGGAAGGCGCGACAACGGTCCAAAAGCTCCAGAACCCATCCGATCATGTTCCATAATATATCTTATGCGAATGACGTTGGGAGAAGAGGGGGGCGGTTTCGTCGTCTCCCCTCCGCGGCTCTGACTGAATGAGTGTGGCCGATCAGATGATCCAGGCCGGGTCCGGCCCGACGCCGTCACGCGAGATCGACGCGTTACTCACCATCATGGTGGCGTTGCGAGATCCGGTCGCCGGCTGTCCGTGGGATCTCGAGCAGAGCTTCGAGACGATTGCGCCCTACACGATCGAGGAAGCCTACGAGGTCGCGGACGCGATCGTGCGCGGCGATCTCGACGACTTGCGCGACGAGTTGGGCGACCTGCTGCTCCAGGTCGTGTTCCACGCGCGGCTCGCCGAGGAGCAAGGCGCGTTCGATTTCGGCGGTGTCGTCGAGGCGATCACCGCGAAGCTGATCCGCCGTCATCCGCACGTGTTCGGGACGGCGCGAGATCTCACGGCCGATCAGGTCAGGGCGCAGTGGGATCAGATCAAGGCAAGCGAGCGGGCCGATCATGCCGCCCGGCGCGGTCGCGGCGACGAGGATCCGAGCGTGCTCGACGGCATCCCGATCGGCGCGCCGGCGCTCGCGCGTGCTGACGAACTCGCCCGCAAGGCAGCGTCGGTCGGGTTTGTCTGGACCGAGACCGGCGACGTGCTGGCGAAGGTCGACGAGGAGCTGGGCGAGGTTCGTGTAGCCCTCGCGTCGGGCATTCGGGCGGAGGTCGAGGACGAGATCGGCGACCTGCTCTTCACGGTCGCGAACCTCGCGCGCCACGTCGGGATCGATCCCGAGTCCTCGCTTCAGGCGGCGAACCGCAAATTCGAGCGCCGGTTCCGCTTCGTCGAGCACGCGCTCGGGGAGGATGGCCGGACGCCCGCCGCGTCGAGCCTGGAGGAGATGGACCGGCTCTGGGACGCCGCCAAAGCGGCGGAGCGCGCGAGATGACCGATCAGAGCCTCTCGGCGAAAGGAAACCGCTTGATAAGGCGAGGGGCCTTCTCCTGGGCGATCCGGACGGTGAGGTGCAGGCCGCCCTCGCCCGCCTCCGCGTCGCGCTCGATCACCTCCGCTTCTTCGTACAACCAATGAAGGCCGCCACCGTCTTGCGTGCCGACCACCAAGCTGAAGGTCGGGCGCTCATGCGCGACACGCGCCTCGATCGCCGAGAGGAGGGCATCCGCGCCCTCCCCGCTCACGGCGGATGTCAGGCTCGGCCGCTCGTCCGGCGGCATGCGTTCGACCAGCGTCGCGAGCCGCTCATGCTCTGGGGCTCCGAGCAGGTCGGCCTTGTTCCAGACCTCGATCAGCTTTGAGCGGTCAGCCGGATTGATGCCGAGTTGCCGTAGCACGTTCGCGACGTCGCCGGCCTCGGCCTCGCTCTCGACGTGGGAGATGTCCCGGACGTGGAGCAGCACGTCTGCCTCGACCACGTCCTCGAGCGTCGCCCGGAACGCCGCCACCAGCATGGTCGGCAGGTCGGAGATGAAGCCGACCGTGTCCGACAGGATGATCGTGGCGCCGTGAGGAAGCTTGACGGCCCGCGAGGTCGGGTCGAGCGTCGCGAAGAGCAGGTCTTCCGCGAACACCTCCGCCTCGGTCAACCTATTGAAAAGCGAAGACTTTCCGGCATTCGTGTAACCGATCAGCGCGACGATCGGATAGGGCACGCGCCGCCGGCTCGCCCGATGCAGCGCGCGGGTCTGCTTCACGGTCTCCAGGTCGCGCTCGATGCGCCGCATCCGATCCTGGATGATGCGCCGGTCGGCCTCGATCTGCGTCTCACCCGGGCCGCCCAGGAAGCCGAAGCCGCCGCGCTGTCGCTCGAGATGGGTCCAGGAGCGCACGAGGCGGCTCTTCTGATAGGACAGATGCGCGAGTTCGACCTGCAGCGACCCTTCTCGCGTGCGGGCGCGGCGCCCGAAGATCTCCAGGATGAGACCGGTCCGGTCGATGACCTTGACGCCCCACTCCTTCTCCAGATTGCGCTGCTGCACAGGCGACAGGGCGCAATCCATCACCACGAGCGACACCTCCTCCGCGGTGATCCAGCCGGCGATCTCCTTCACCTTGCCACTGCCGATATACGTCGCGGGGCGAGGGGCGGCGAGCGGGACTGTCGCCTCGCCGACCACCATGAGGTCGATCGCGGCCGCGAGGCCCACCGCCTCCTCCAGCCTGGCTTCGACCGGACGCGGGTTGTCGACGTGGTCGTCGCCGCCCCCTGCCCTCACCTGACGTCGCGCCGCTCGGGTCGGGTAAGGTCCGATCACGAGGGTTCGTGTCGACGCCGCGATCTCACGTTCCGGCTGCGCGGCCCGCTTGAGCCGCTCTTCGGGTGTCGATCGCGTCGTGGTCAAATCGCGGCTCTCACACCTTGTCGGTCTCGTCCGGCTCGAAGAGCTGGATCGGGTGACCTGGCATCACGGTGGAGATGGCGTGCTTGTAGACGAGTTGGGAGTGGCCGTCGCGTCGCAGCAGCACGCAGAAGCTGTCGAACCACGTCACGATGCCCTGGAGTTTGACCCCGTTCACGAGAAAGATCGTGAGCGGGACCTTGTTCTTCCGAACGTTGTTCAGGAAGGTATCTTGTAGGTTTTGGCCGCGGTCGTTCGGCATGGAAGTGTCCCGTCAGCCGGTACGGGTCGAGGTCCGGCTGAACCTTTGTCGTTGACGATAATCGTTCGGCCCTGCGCACATTACACGGGTTCGGGCAGCCTTGCGCAAGCCCGAACAGCCCGACGACCGAAGGTCAGCCGCCGATTCCCAACAGCTTCAGCTTGCGATGGAGGGCCGATCGCTCCATCCCGATAAATTCGGCCGTGCGCGAGATGTTGCCGCTAAATCGGGCAATCTGGGCCACCAGGTACTCGCGTTCGAAGATCTCGCGCGCCTCGCGAAGCGGCAGGCTCATCAAACGCTCGCCTCCCGTCCCGTTCGGTGTCGACGGGACCAGCGCACCGATCTCAGAGGGCAGCATCTCGGCCGTGACCTCCGAATCCGCGTCGCCCGCGGTTAGGATCATGAGCCGTTCGATGTTGTTGCGGAGCTGGCGCACGTTGCCTGGCCAATCATGCGACTGAAGCACCGCCATCGCCTCCTCGCCGATACGACGCTTGGGCAGGCCCGTGGCGGACGAGATCTGGTCCTGGAAGAACTCGATCAGCTCGGGGACGTCCTCACGCCGCTCGGACAGCGAGGGCACCCGGATGGGAAGCACGCTGAGGCGATGGAACAAATCCTCCCGCACGCGCCCCGCCGCGATCTCGGCCGGCAGGTCACGGCTGGACGATGAGATGATCCTGACATCCACGTGGACCCGCGTCGTTCCGCCAACCCGCTGGAAGTTCTGGTCGACCAGGACGCGCAGGATGCGGCCCTGCACCTCGCGCGACATGTCCGCGATCTCGTCGATGTAGAGAGAGCCGCCATGCGCCTCTTCCAGCGCTCCCGTGCGCCGGCCGCGCTCGCCCTCGGCCTCGATGCCGAAGAGTTCGGCTTCCATGTTCTCCGGCGTGATCGTGGCGGCATTGACCACCACGAACGGCCCCGAGGCGCGGTTCGAGGCGGCATGGATGGTGCGCGCGGCGAGTTCCTTGCCAGAACCCGGGGCACCGGCGACGAGGATGCGGGCGTTCGTCGGCGCCGCGCGCTCGATCGTCTGGCGCAATTGGTTCACGATCGCCGAGCGGCCCGCGATACGGCTCGCCTGCCCCGAGCGCGCCTTCAGATCCTTGACCTCGCGCTTGAGCCGCCACGATTCGAGCGCCCGGTCCGCCACGAGGACGAGACGGTCCGCCTTGAACGGCTTCTCGATAAAGTCGTAGGCGCCGGACCTGATGGCCGAGACCGCGGTCTCGATGTTGCCGTGGCCCGAGATCATCACGACGGGCAGGTCGGGATGCTCGGCCTGGATCAGGTCGAGCACCTGCAGACCGTCGAGCCTGCTCCCCTGAAGCCAGATATCGAGGAAGACGAGATGCGGACGTCGCGCCTGGATGGCCGAGATAGCGTCGTCCGAGGAGCCGGCGGTGCGGGTGCCGTGGCCTTCGTCCTCCAGGATCCCGGCCACGAGTTCGCGGATATCGGCTTCGTCGTCGACGATGAGGATGTCTGTCGTCATGCGATCTCTCGCGTCACGTCGATCCGTTTGGGCGATGGAGCCGGCTCGCGACCGGCGGATATCTGGCGGGGGAAGCGGAGGCGGACGAGGGCTCCATGCCCGGCCGGGTTGTCGAGGAGCTCGATGCGGCCGCCATGATCTTCGAGGATCTTGCCCACGATCGCGAGACCGAGGCCCGTGCCGCTCTCGCGGGTCGTCATGTAAGGCTCGAGAAGCCGCTGCCGGTTCTCGCTCGGGAATCCTTTCCCGTTATCGGCGATGTCGACGATCACATCGTCTCCTTCGAGTTGGACCGAGATCGCGATCTCCGGCGCACGGTCGAGATCGGCCGGAAACGCTTCGGTCGCGTTCTTGATGATGTTCGTGACCGCCTGGGACAGGAGCCGGCGATCGAAGCTCGCCGCGACCGGCGAGTCCGGCAACGTGTCGGTGATGGCGATCTCCGGATTGGCGATCCTCATCATGAAGGCGATCTGCCGCACGGTGTCGGCGACGTCCTCGCGATTCATGGCGGGTTTCGGCATCCGGGCGAAGGAGGAGAACTCGTCGACCATGCGCTTGATGTCGTCGACCTGACGCACGATCGTGTCGGTGCATTGGTCGAAGATGTGGCGATCGCTCGTGATCATCTTGCCGTATTTGCGGCGGATGCGTTCGGCCGAGAGCTGGATCGGCGTCAGCGGGTTCTTGATCTCGTGTGCGATGCGACGCGCGACGTCGGCCCAGGCAGAGCTGCGCTGCGCGGTCACGAGATCTGTGATGTCGTCGAGCGTCACAATGTAACCCTTGTCCTCGCCGCGCGCCTGCTCGCTCGTCACCCGCATGTTGAGCATGCGGTCCCCATTCTTGCGCGAGATCGAGACGTGCTGCTGAACGAGGCGCAGGCGGCCGACCTTCGCCTCGTCGATCAATTGGGCAATCTGCGGCAGCATCGAGACGATCGGCTGACCGAGGAGGTCGTCACGGTTCGATTCGAGGATGGTCTCCGCAGATGGATTGACGATCGTGGTCAACCCGTGCGCGTCGATCCCGATGACGCCGGCCGAGACGCCCGACAAGACGGCTTCCATAAAGCGCCGGCGGCGATCGATCAGATCGCTCGCGGCTGTCAGCCCGTCATGCTGGCGGCGGAGTTCGGACGTCATCTTGTTGAAGGTCTCGCCGAGGTGGGCGAGATCGCCTTCCTTTCGGCGCACCGGCACCTGGACGTAGAAGTTGCCGAGCGCGACCTGGTCGGTCGCGTGGATCAGCCGCCGTATGGGCGCGACGAGACGGTTGGAGAAGTCGAGCCCGAACAGGATCGCCGAGAGGAGGACGATCAGCGCGATGAGCGCGAACATGGACGCAAAGGCGATTTGGATGCCGAACCGCTTCTGTTCGAGAAGCTGGTAATACGCGATGCCGGCCTCGGCCGCCGGCACGAATTCGAGCGC
>CAHJXE010000010.1 GCA_903644085.1 Hyphomicrobiales bacterium | reverse complement strand
GCTCGACGGTGATACGGCCCTTTTCAAGCTCGCCGACCCGGGCTCCCCGACCGTGATCCAGGATCGCGAAGGTGCGTCCACGCTCTACGTGCTGATGCCGATGCGGGTGTAGCGGGCCTAGAGCTTCGCCCTGTCCGCCACGATCCAGCGCCTGATCCTCCAGGATTTCCGCAGCTACGTCGCGCTCGACCTGCCGCTCACGCGCCGTCTCGTGGCTCTCGCCGGCGAGAACGGGGCGGGCAAGACGAACCTCATCGAGGCGCTCTCGCTCTTCGCGCCAGGCCGCGGGCTCCGCCGCGCGGATCTCGGCGAGATGGTGCGGATCGGGACCGCGCGCTTCGCGATCTCGATCTCGCTCGCCGGCGAGGACGGGGAGCATCGGCTGGGCGTCGGGTCCGAACCCGGGGAGGGCGGGCGTGCGACCCGCATCTGCCGTATCGACGGCGGCCCGGCGGCTTCGGCGGTCGACTTCGCCGAGCATATCCGGGTCGTCTGGCTCACGCCCGATCTCGATGGTCTCTTCCGCGGCTCGCCCGGCGACCGGCGTCGCTTCATCGACCGATTGGTGCTCGCGGTCGACGCGCGCCACGGTGCGCGGGTCAACGCGTTCGATCGGGCCTTGCGCTCGCGCAATCGCCTCCTGGAGGACATCTCCGCCAACCGAGCGTGGCTCGACGCGATCGAGCGCGAACTCGCGGAACTCGGCATCGCGGTCGCGTCCGCCCGGCGCGAAACGGTCGAGCGGCTCGACGCCGCGATGTGGGCCGGGCGCGACGACGGCTCGCCCTTCCCGTTCGCGCGCGTGAGCCTCCAGGGCGAGTTCGACGACGCGATCGCGTCACGCGCCGCGCTCGACGCGGAGGACCGTTATCGCGCGACGCTGCGCGACGGGCGAGGCCGCGACGCGGCGGCGGGCCGCACGCTCGCGGGTCCGCAGGCGACGGATATTGCCGTCCGGCACGGTCCCAAGGACCTGCCCGCCGCGACCTGCTCGACGGGCGAGCAGAAGGCGCTGTTGCTCGGCTTGGTGCTCGCACATGCCGGGCTCGTGCGAACGATGAGCGGCATCGCGCCTACCGTCCTCCTCGACGAGGTGGCGGCCCATCTCGACCCGCGCCGACGTGCCGCCCTCTTCGATACGCTCGACCGGCTCGGCGGCCAGGTCTGGATGACCGGCGCCGACCCGGCCTTCTTCGACGACCTCGGCCAACGCGCCGACGTGCTGCTCGTCAGCCCGGGCGAGGTGAGGCGATGAACGTAAGTCGCTCGTCGCGATTTGCCCCGCCTCCGGCCAGGATGGTATCTGGCCCGACGGATCGCAGCCGGTGACGAGGTCGGGACGCGTTGAGCAGAACCAAGTTGGGGGGCAGCGACACCATCCCGCTCGTGCGCCGGCTGTGGCGCGAGTGGCTGAGCCCGCACGCCTCGACGCTGGCGCTCGTCCTCGTCCTGATCATCCTCGTGGCCGGGTCAACCGGGCTCTACCCGGTGCTGATCAAGGCCGCCTTCGAGGCCTTCACCAACCGGTCCGGCACGGGCGCGCCGATCAAGATCAATCTCATCGTGTCCCGCCTGATCCTGGACCGGAACCAGGCGATCGTGCTCGCGCCGATCTTCGTCATCCTGGTCACATCCGTGAAAGGGTTCGCGCTCTACGCGATGACGATCCTGACGAACCGTGTCGTGACACGGGTCGAGGCCGACATGCAGAGCGCGCTCTACGCGCACCTGATCGATTCCGATCTCGCCCAGCTCGGCCGCGAGAGCCCTGCAGCCCTCACTCAGCGCTTCACGACCGATTTCTCGTTCATCCGCGAGGCGCTGACGCGGCTCTCGACGGTGCTCCTGCGCGAGGCCGCGACGATCACCGCGCTCGTCGTCGCGATGGTGATGATCGATCCGGTGATGACGATGGTGGCAGCGTTGGCGGCTCCCTTCATAGCCTCCCCGGTCGCGCGGATCGGTAAGAAGCTGCGCCGCAACGCGACGTTGAGCCAGGAGCAGATCGGCCAGATGGCCGGCCTCGTCTCCGAGAGCCTCGCGGGCGCGCGCATCGCGAAGACCTACGCGCTCGAGCGCTACCTGAAGGCCCGCACGGCTCGCGCCTTCGACGACGTGCGTCGCCTCAAGATGAAATCCGCCAACGCCCGTGCCCGGCTCGACCCGCTGCTCGAGGCGGGCGGAGGCATCGCGGTCGCGGCAGTCTTAGGGCTGATCGGCTTTCGCATCCTCGATGGGCGCGCGAGCGTCGGCGACTTCGCGGGCTTCGTGACGGCCCTGATCATGGCCGCTCAGCCGGTGCGGGCGCTCGGCAACCTCAACGCCATCATCCAGGAGGCCGCGGCGGCGCTGAAACGCTACTTCGCCGTGCTCGACGAGCAGCCCGAGATCCGTGATCGCGCGGATGCCGAGCCGCTCGCCGTCGGGCCGGGCGAGATCCGCTTCGAGGACGTACAGTTCCGCTACCGAACCGACCAGGCAGCGTTGGAGGGCGTCGATCTCGTGGCCCCGGCCGGCCGCATGACGGCGCTCGTCGGCCGGTCCGGCTCGGGGAAGTCGACCCTGATGTCGCTCGTGCCGCGACTGCACGACCTGTCGTCGGGGCGTGTCCTGATCGATGGTCAGGACGTCCGTGACGTCACGCTGGCCAGCCTGCGCGCCGCGATCGCCGTCGTGTCGCAGGACATCGTGCTCTTCGACGATACCGTCCGGGCGAATATCGCGTTCGGGCGTGAAGGTGCCACTCGGACGGAGATCGAGGCTGCCGCGCGAGCCGCCGCTGCCCACGATTTCATCATGGCGCTGCCGGACGGCTACGAGACGCGGGTCGGGGCCGCCGGCACGCGCCTCTCGGGCGGCGAGCGTCAGCGCGTCTCGCTCGCACGCGCCTTCCTGAAGGACGCCCCGATCCTGCTTCTCGACGAAGCGACGAGCGCGCTCGACGCGGAAGCCGAGATGAAGGTGCAGGCGGCGCTGAAGCTCCTCATGGAAGGTCGCACGACGCTCGTCATCGCGCACCGGCTCTCCACCATCCGCGATGCCGACCTCATCGTGGTCATGGACGCGGGCCGCGTGGTCGAGACGGGAGACCACGGGGCGCTGCACCAGGGAACCGGGATCTACGCCCGGCTCCAGCACATGCAGCTGACGGGCGAGCCCTTCGTGCCCCTCGACCCGGTCGCGCTCGCTATTCCCGGCGAATGAGCCGGTCGGCCAGGAGGCCGGACCAGAAGCTCGGGCGGAAGGAGCGCGTCAGCGCCACCGGATCGTAAGCGCGCTCGACCCAGTCGAGGAACGTCATGCCCCGGGCTTCTCCCCCCGACGCATAGGCGTCGAGGAAGGAATCGAGGATGCCGGTTTTCGCGTGGCGGAAGTGCCCGAAGCGCAACGAGAGCTGACGCCGCGCCTGCGCGACCGTCGTGCCGTCGCGCACGAGCAGGAACAGGGCCGCGAAGAGGCCGGCCCGGTCCGCGCCTGATTTGCAGTGGACGAGGATCGGATAATCGAGCGCCTCGAAGAACGCGCTCGCGGCCAGCAGCGTCTCGCGTTCGGGCGCCTCGCGCGAACGCAGCACGAACTCGGCCAAACGCAGGCCGTGCCGCTCGCACGCCTCGCGCTCCAAAGGCCAAGAACCGTATTCGCGACCTGCGCGCAGGTTGACGACGGTGCGCCCGCCCTGCGCCGCGAACCGGGCGATCTGGCGTGGAGTCGGCTGGGACGATCGCCAGAGCTCGGGCGTGACCCGGGCACTGTTGGAGTACACGACCCGGAACACCCCATGATCGACGAAGAGCATGTTGGCCCAGGCCCGTATCCGGAGAATCGGCCCGGCGAGCGGGCGGTCCCAACGCGCGATCCGCGCCATGCGCCGGGCGTAGCGCGTCTCGGGCTTTAGGAATCTGTTAAGCACGATGGCGGGACAGTGTGGGTGTCGGGAGGGTTCGCGGACGTAACGATCGGGTCGGCCGCGCATAGCAGCCGGTCCAAAGCCCGGCAACGCGGGGCGGTACGGGAGCAGACGTTGCGGCGTTGCCACAGCGGCTTCACCGTGACGCGCGCGGCTTAGTCTCTGGCCTCGGATTTGCTGTCATTCGATTGTCACCCAAGGTCGTCTCACCTCGCTGGAGGATGTCGATACGCCCATGAAAGAGATCGTCATCAGCATTCGGCGCGCGCGCAGCGAGGACGCCGCCTTCCTCTCGAACGTCTTCGACGCCGCTTGGCGCGAAGCCTACCAGGGCATCCTGCCGGCCATCTCGCTCGAGCGCATGATCGGACGTCGCGGCCCCAGATGGTGGCTCTCGACGATCGGCCGCGGCCGGCCCCTGGCGGTCCTCGATATCGGGGAGGAGGCGGTCGGCTACGTCTCCTACGGCCGCTGCCGCGATCGGTCCCTGCCGGCAGACGGCGAGGTCGACGAACTGTACCTCGCGCCCGAGTACCAGGGCCTCGGCTTCGGCAAGCGCATGTTCAAGGCGGTTCGCAACGATCTCGAGGATCGCGGCGCCAAGCGCATCGCGGTGTGGTGCCTGTCGGACAACGAGCGCGGTTGCGAATTCTACCGACGATTGGGTGGACGCATGATCGCGGAGGCGACCGAGCGCTTCGGGGGGAGCGAACTCACCAAATCCTGCTTCCTCTTTCGCTGAACCGAGGCCGCACCGCGGGGAGGGTGGCCGCTTGTGACGGGCCGCCCGCCTCGCTAGACACGCTCGCCCGCGACGCTGCGGGGCGGAGTTAGTCGATGCGTCTCGATGCGATCCCGATCGGCAAGAACCCACCCGACGAGGTGAACGTCATCGTCGAGGTCCCGATCGGTGGGGAGCCGATCAAGTACGAGATGGACAAGGAAGCCGGGACCCTCGTGGTCGACCGGTTCTTGCACACCTCGATGAGGTATCCCGGCAATTACGGCTTCATCCCTCACACGCTGTCCGGCGACGGCGACCCCTGCGACGTGTTGATCGCGAATACGCGTGCGATCGTGCCGGGCGCAGTCATCGCGGTCAGGCCGGTCGGCGTCCTCATCATGGAGGACGATGGCGGGGAGGACGAGAAGATCATCGCCGTGCCCACGACCAAGCTGACCCGACGCTACGAGCGGGTCGAGGCGTATACCGACCTGCCGGAGATCACGGTCGAGCAGATCGAGCACTTCTTCGCGCACTACAAGGACCTCGAGAAGAACAAGTGGGTGAAGATCCTGCGATGGGGCGGTCCCGAGGAGGCGCACCGGCTGATCGTCGAGGCGATCGAGCGCGCGCGCGTCAGGAAGAGTGAGCCGACACCGCTCGGCGGCGACCAGACCTGAAACGTGATGGCTCCGTGATGCCTCGCGACCCTGCCGTGCGTCCTGCGGGGTTGCGGGCGGGGAGGGCATCGGCGTAGCGGGAGCGGATGAGCGCCCACATCGCACCTTCGAAAACCACAACTGCCAAGATCGCGCCTCCCGACACGGAAGCGTCCAAGCCGGCGCGCGCGAGGATGACCCACCGTCCGCTCGTCATCGCGTCCGTGATGGCAGCCATGTTCATGGTGGCGATCGAGGCGACCATCATCGCGGCCGCGATGCCGCGGATCGTCGGTGAACTCGGGGGGTTGCGCCTCTACAGTTGGGTCTTCTCCTCCTACCTCCTGGCTCAGACTGCGACGACCGTGGTGTTCGGCAAGCTGTCCGACGTGTACGGGCGCAAGCCCGTGGCGATCGCGGGGATCGCGATCTTCATCATCGGCTCGATCCTGTGCGGCTTCGCTTGGTCGCTACCCTCGATGATCGCTTTCCGCATCGTTCAGGGCATGGGCGGCGGGGCGATCCAGCCCGTCTGCATGACGATCGTGGGCGACCTCTACAACGCGCGCGAGCGCGGCAAGGTGCAAGGCTTCCTCGCGAGCGTGTGGGGCGTCTCGGCCGTTGCCGGCCCGCTGGTCGGCGGGTTGATCATCCAGAACGTCAGTTGGGCGTGGATCTTCTGGATCAACGTGCCGATCGGGCTCTTCGCGGCCGTGGGTTTCGTGGGCTTCCTGCACGAGGGCGTCGCGCGCGAGCGCCGTCCGATCGACGTCGCGGGGGCGGCCCTGTTCACGGTCGCGATCGCGTCCCTCATGGTCGCGTTGACGGAGGCCGGCAACTCAGGCTGGCTGCAATCCGCGACGGCGAGCATCGTCTTCGCCGTCAGCACCACCCTGTTCGTCGCCCAAGAGCGGCGGACGGCCGAGCCGATGATCACCTTCGAACTCTGGGGCCGACGGCCGATCGCGGCCGCCAACGCGACCGCACTGATCGCCGGCATGGCGCTCATCGGCCTCACGACGTTCCTGCCGATCTACGTGCAGGGCGTGATGATCCGCTCGCCGCTGGTCGCCGGCTTCGCGCTCACCATGATGGTGCTGGGATGGCCGCTCGGTGCGACGGTCGCGTCACGTCTTTACATGCGGTTCGGCATCCGGCCCGTGCTGCGCACGGGCGCCTGCTTCATGCCGGTCGGCGGCCTCGCCTTCGTGGCGCTCGGCCCCGATTCGCCCCCTGCACTCGCGGGTCTGGGCTCCTTCGTCATGGGGCTCGGGATGGGGATCGTCAGCACGACATCGATCGTGCTCATCCAGGAGATCGTCGACTGGTCGGAACGCGGCAGCGCGACGGCCTCCAACATCTTCGCCCGCAACCTCGGCTCGACATTGGGCGCGACGGTCCTGGGCGCCGTGCTGAACTACGGCCTCGCCCATTACGGCGACGGTTCCGTGCCGATCACGTCCGAGCAGTTGCGCGGGTTGCTGGAGGCCGGGTCCGGCACGCTCGCGGTCGACGTGTCGGTTCGCGCGGTGCTCGACCACTCGCTGCGGCTTACATTCTGGGCTGTGCTCGGCCTCTCGATGCTGACGCTGTTCTTCGCGGCCCTCGTCCCGCCCGTGACGCTCGGCCGTGCCGCCGCCGTGCCGCGACCTGCGGAAAGTTGACGGCGCGGGCGCGGACGATCACGGTCTTCGACTGAACATCGTCCGTTCAGGACCTGCGCCTGGATTCGATCAGGCTGAGGCGGGACTTTGCCGATGACCACGCCGAACCGAACCAGCCATATTCGCCTGACCTCGCATCCCGAGCCGGGCGACGGCGTCGCCCGCCAGGGCATCCGCTGGGGGGCGGACAACCCGCGCGACCGCGGTCCGCTCATCGGCTCGACGACCCGCTCGGCTGACCGCAACGTGATCGGGGCGCATGGCGGCTCCTACTCTGTCTATCGCGCGCTCGCGATCTCCGCCCGCGCGATGAGCCCGCTCGCCCGGCCGGATCTCCACAACACGCACCCCGTCGTGACGATCGGGCCCTATCCGCAATGGTCGGATCCCGAGCATATCGTGTCGATGGACCCTTGGGGACATCTCGTGGGCGAGGTCTTCGCGGACGAGATCGCCGGCGGCCTCGACATCCGGCCCTCGGTCGCGGTCACCAAGGCCCGGCTGAACATGCCGGAGATCCTGGCCGCGATGGCGGCGCACAGGCTGGCCCCCGATGGCGGCATCCTGCACGCGAACGGCGACGTCTCGGTGACGAAGATCGCGATCGACCCGGTCTGGTGGCTGCCGGGCATCGCGCGCCGGTTCGACACGACCGAGCGGGAGCTGCGCCGCACGCTGTTCGAGCAGACCGGCGGCATGTTTCCGGAACTCGTGACGCGGCCCGACCGGCAGGTCTTCCTGCCGCCCATCGGCGGCGCGACCGCCTACGTTATGGGCGAAGTGGAGGCCCTTGCCGACCCGAAGCGCCGTATCGCGTGTCGCGTTCACGATGAGTGCAACGGCTCCGACGTGTTCGGCTCCGACATCTGCACCTGCCGGCCCTACCTCGTGCACGGCATCGAGGAGTGTGTTCGGGAGGCGCAGACGGGCGGCGCCGGCCTCGTCGTCTACAACCGCAAGGAGGGGAGGGCGCTGGGCGAGGTCACGAAGTTCCTCGTCTACAACGCCCGCAAACGCCAGGAGGGCGGCGACCAGGCCTCGACCTATTTCGAGCGTACCGAATGCGTGGCCGGCGTCCAGGACGCACGCTTCCAGCAGCTCATGCCGGATGTGCTCCACTGGCTCGGGATCCGACGGATCGACCGCCTCATGTCGATGTCCAACATGAAGTATGACGCGATCGTCGGCTCGGGCATCGAGGTCGGCGAGCGCGTGCCAATCCCTCCGGAACTCGTGCCGCCCGACGCCTCCGTCGAGATCGAGGCGAAGAAGGCAGCCGGATACTATACGCCGGAGGGAGCCCTGGAGCCGGGTCAGCTGGCGGGTGTGACCGGGCGTGGGCTGGAGCGCTACTGATCCACATTCGATGAGCGCGCGCTCCGGACGCGGTCGCAATCACTTCCTCGTGAAGGAACTTCAGCCGCAAGCTTAGCTTAGGCACCGGGGCGTGGTGATGTCGTCCGGAGTGAGATCATGACGGACTCAACTTGGCTTTGGATCGGCTTTCTCGGCATGGCGGCCGGATCGGCGGTCATCTACGCGATGATGGGCAAGCGGTCCGGTGATGAGGAAGGCCACTCCATTCTCCACTTCGTCGTGCCGCTCGTCGCCATGTCGTCCTATTTCGCGATGGTCATCGGCCAGGGGAGCGTCAGACTTTCGGATGGGAGCGAGTTCTACTTCGCACGCTACCTCGATTGGGCGATCACCACGCCGCTGTTGCTCACGGGGTTGGCGCTGACCGCCATGAAAACGCTACAGCGTCGACCCGGCGCTGTGCTGGCGCTGATCCTCACCGACGTCATGATGATTGCGACAGGGTTCGCCGCTGGTGCCTCGCGCGTCCCGTCCGTGAAGTGGACGTGGTACGTCATCTCGTGCGGCTTCTTCCTAGGCGTCTATGCGGTCATCTGGGGCGCGCTCAGGCGCGAGGCGAATGCATCAGGTGCGGAGACGTCGCGAGACTTCACCCGCAACGCGACAATCTTGTCTGTCGTGTGGCTGGCCTACCCGGTCGTCTTTCTCATCGGGCCGGAGGGGATCGGCGCCGTGTCGCTGACGCTTACGATCGCATGCTACACGATCCTCGACCTCATCGCGAAGGTCGCCTACGGGATCCTGTCGCTCGGGGCCATGCGCAGCAAGACAGTGCCGGAAGGCGCGTCATTCCGCACCGCCTAGGTCAGGGGATGTGTCGGCTTTTGGGCCGGGCCGGCTGACAGCCGATCAACGGCTCGCTCTCGTGTCGTTGCCGACGATTCTCGGCGCGACGATGCTGTTTCGGATCGCCGGTCCGAGCCCCTCGGTGCAGGTCGCCATCTTGGCGGCCGGCGTGTCCATGTTCGGACTGCCGCATGGCGCACTCGATGTGGCGCTCGGCCACAAACTCGTCGGGCGTTATCCGGGGCTGCCGTGGCTTCCTGTCTTCCTCGGTGGCTATCTGGCGCTCGCGGGCGCCGTTATCGCGAGCTGGAGCCTTGCCCCGAACGCGACCCTGGTGGCGTTTCTCGTTCTCTCGGTCCTGCATTTCGGATTGGGGGACGCTGCCCGGAACGTTCCTGGGCGGGCTCTTGAGATCATCGTGCGGGGCTCCGGCCCGATCGTGCTTCCCACCTGTCTGAAGCCCGGCGAGACGGGTCTGATCTTCGACCAGATCACGGGAGCGGACGTCTGGCCCGGCATCGTTCGCGAGATCGCCCCCATTCTCGGGAGTGCGTGGATCGTGGGCGTCACGGCGCTCATCGTGGCACGGTACGTCGCTTCGACCTCGCGTCGCGACTTGGCATTCCTAGTGGCTGAGATTGGCGTGATCGTCGGCGCCTTCGCTTTGCTGCCCGTCCTGCCGGCCTTCGCGCTTTATTTCTGCGCACTTCACTCCGTCCGCCACCTGATGGACATTTCGGCTCCCGGCAGGACGCGCGCCCGCCTCGCGCTCGCGGCTCTACCCGCGACATCCGTAACGGTCGGCGTAGCCCTTGGGGTTTTCCTCTGGTGGCGAACGCCGCTCGGCGTCGATGTCGCGGGCCTGCGGGTGATCTTCTGGGGGCTCAGCGCCCTGACGCTGCCGCACATGATGTTGACAGCTCTGTTGACGCGGCCGTTGATCGCACGATCCGTGACAAACGGGGCTCAGGCCGCCACGGAGGCCGGGTCGAGGAAGCTGATGGCTGACCGCCCCCTGCCACGGGCGCGGGTCACCGCGATGTCGGCCCTGCCGAGCGCCTCGCCCTCCCGGTCGAGCGGCGTCACCGGGGTCGCGCCGATCGAGGCTCCTAGACGATAGGTGCGGCGGTCGATCAGGACCGGCTCCTCCACCGCGCGTGCCACGATGGCGCCGACGTTGCGCGCGACATCCGCGTTCGCGCCCGCCTTGGCCAGAACCGCGAAGACCCCGCCTTCGAGCCGCGCCACGACGTCGCTCGTGTCGACCGCAGCGCGCAGGCGGCGGGCCAGAATCGCGAGGACGCGCACGGCCTCGTCCTTCCCATATTGCGCATCGATCTCGGGCGCGCCGGTCACGTCGATCACGAGAAGCGTCGCGTCGCCGCCGGCAGCCAACGCCTCTTGGCATTCGAGTTCGAGGTGCCGCCGGTTTGAGATGCCAGTCGAGAGGTCGGTGAAGGCACGGGCCGTCATCCGGCCGGACGCGTCGCCGGACAGGCTCGCGAGAAGCAAGCGGCGTTCGTCGAGGAACAATCTCAGGCAAAATACCACGAGGCCGACCGTGAAGAGGTTGGCGAGGATCAACGCCTCCTCGGTCGTGATGATTCGCTCCGAGGCGGGCGAGCGCCGCATCCCGACGAGGTCGCATTGTTGGGCGAGCAACATCGCGAGCGCCGTCGCGACCATGATCGCGACCGCGTCGCGAACGACGCGGCGGGTGCGGAGCGGGGACGAGGCGCGGTGGACGAGAGCGACGAACGACATGACGAGCCCCTTCAGTTCGGGGCAGTAACGGTCCCGATTGTGTCTCGGGTCCGGCGGATGCATCAAAACCGATCGTCAGCGTCAACAGGGCGTTAACGATGCCCGACGTCCTGGTCCGAGGCGGCGGGATGTCCGGCGCGGCGATCGGACGGCTCGTGTAGAGGGCCTCCCCGTGCCACACAGGACGGGTCGAGAGATGGTTGGATGATGCGCACGCGAATGCTGGCTTGCGGCGGGTTGGCGCTGATCGTGTTCGGGGCAGTTCCCGCGAGGGCCGCGACGGTGACGGTCAACTATCGGATCACGCTCGCGGGCTTGACGCTCGGGACGGCCGATCTCGGCGGCACTTTCGAGGGCGACCACTACACGCTGAGCATGAGCGCGCAGCTGACGGGGGTCGCAGGGCTGCTGAGCGGGAGTGGGCGGGGGGCCGCCAGCGCCACAGGCGCGGTTGTCGGGTCCCGTCTCGTCCCAACGGGGTTCTCCGCGACCGGGCGCTCCGGCTCAGCGGAACGAACCGTCAGGGTCGCGATCTCGTCCGGCAACGCGAACAGGATCGAGATCAATCCACCCTTCCAGGAAACCCCGGACATGCCGCCGCGCGTGCCTCTGCGTGAAGCGGACAAGCTCGGCATCACCGATCCCCTGAGCGCGATCGTGGCCGTCGCGGCCCAGCGGGCCAAGCCGGACGAAGCGGCGAATTGCAACCGCACCGTCCCGGTCTTCGACGGGACGCAGCGGTTCGATATCGTCATGAGCTTTGCCGAGACGAAGCGCGTCCAGAAGCCCGGCTTCTCGGGCGACGTGCTCGTGTGTGACGTGCGCTACGTGCCCGTCGCTGGGCACAGGCCGGAGCGCCCGTCCGTCAAGTTCATGACCGACAATCGCGAGATGAACGTCTGGCTGGCGCCCGTCGAGGGCAGCCGCGTGCTCGTACCCATCCGCATCTCCGTCAAGACCATGATGGGAACGACGGTGGTGGAGGCGGAGACGTGGAATCTGGATCGAGGTGACGGCAAGCCGGGCGGCGAGGCGAAGCAACCGAGCCGCTGATGCGACCGCGATGACGGACCCGGGACCACGCTCATCCCGAACGTCAGGACCATCCGCATCGGCTCCGGGCTGATCCTGGCGGCATTCCTAGCGACCCATTTTCCAAATCACACGCTCGGCCTCGTGTCCCTCGGCGTAATGCTCGCCGTCGCGATCCGGGGCCGGGCGGAGGCGATGGAGACGTTCGTGTTGCCGAGAGCCGAGACACTGGGACGACTTTTTAGTGCCGCGGCGACGGCCTGAGACCATCGGCGGTGTGGCGGACGCACCATTGACCTTATATGAACCGCGGCGGCGCATCTCGCGCGACCTCATCTCGACCGGCCGCTCTGCTCGGCCGAGCGCACCTGAAGGCGTGATCGCCCACGATGGCCCGCCGCTCTCTCGCACCCCCCTCACGCGCCCGCGGCGTCACCGCCGTCCTCGGCCCGACGAATACGGGCAAGACGCATCTCGCGATCGAGCGCATGGTGGCGCATTCCTCCGGGGTGATCGGGTTGCCGCTGAGGCTTCTCGCGCGGGAGGTCTACAACCGCGTCGTCGAGAAGGTTGGGGTCGATTCGGTCGCGCTCGTGACCGGCGAGGAGAAGATCAAGCCGGATCGCGCCCGCTACTGGGTCGCGACCGTCGAAGCCATGCCGCGCGACCTCGATACCGCCTTCGTGGCGGTGGACGAGATTCAGCTCGCCTCCGATCTCGACCGCGGACACGTCTTCACCGACCGCATGCTGAACCAGCGTGGGCGCGAGGAGACGCTGCTCCTCGGCTCCGCCACGATGCGGCCGCTCGTCGAGTCGCTGATTCCCGGCGTCAACGTGGTGACACGGCCGCGCCTCTCGAACCTCGGCTTCGCGGGCGATCGCAAGCTTTCGCGCCTGCCGCCGCGTTCGGCGATCGTCGCGTTCTCGGCGGAGGAGGTCTACGCGATCGCGGAACTGATCCGCCGCCATCGCGGCGGCACGGCGGTCGTGCTCGGCGCCCTCTCCCCCCGGACCCGCAACGCGCAGGTCGCGATGTATCAGGCGGGCGACGTCGACTATCTCGTGGCGACGGACGCCGTCGGGATGGGACTGAACCTCGATGTCGGCCACGTCGCCTTCGCGGCGCGCTCGAAGTACGACGGGTTCCAGTTCCGGGACCTGAACGCCTCCGAGATGGGCCAGATCGCGGGCCGCGCCGGACGACACATGCGCGACGGCACCTTCGGCTCGACGGGACGCTGCGAGCCGTTCGACCCGGAGACGATCGACCGGCTGGAGAACCACCGCTTCGAGCCCGTGAAGGTCGCGCAGTGGCGCAACCCCGACCTCGAGTTCCGCGACGTGAAGGCGCTCCAGGCGAGCCTCGGCGAAGTGCCGCAGGAGCCGGGCCTCACGCGCGCCCTGATGGCGGATGACGAGGCGGCGCTCGCCATCCTGGTGCGCGACCCCGAGGTGCTGCGCTCGGCCGTAGGTCGGCCGGCCGTCGAGCGCCTTTGGGAGGTCTGCGCACTTCCCGATTACCGCAAGATCTCGCCCGCGAGCCATGCCGACCTCGTATCTGCGATCTACGGGTTCCTGCTCGGCAACGGCCGGGTCCCTGTCGACTGGTTCCAGCGCCAACTCGCCATGGTGGACCGGACCGACGGCGACATAGATGCCCTCTCGCAGCGCATCGCGCATGTCCGGACTTGGACGTTCGTCTCGAACCGCCCCGACTGGCTCGCCGACCCGGAACATTGGCAGGGCGTGACGCGTCGGATAGAGGACACCCTGTCCGATGCTTTGCACGAGCGGCTCGCCGCCCGTTTCGTCGACCGCCGCACGAGCGTCCTCATGCGGCGCTTGAGAGAGAATACCAGGATGGAAGCCGAGATCAACGCGGGCGGCGACGTCACGGTCGAAGGCCAGCATGTCGGCCACCTGCACGGGTTTCACTTCATGCCCGATCCCGGGGCGGCGGGCGAGGAGGCCCGTGCGCTCCGCAACGCAGCCCAGAAGGCGCTCGCCGGTGAGATCGAGGCCCGGGCCGACCGGTTCGCTGCTGCGCCCGACGTCTCGATCGTGCTCTCGAACGATGGGACGATGCGCTGGACGGGCGACCCCGTGGCCAAGCTGGAGGCGGGCGACAAGCTGTACGATCCGCAGATCCGGATCGTCGCCGACGAGCAGCTGACCGGGCCCGCCCGCGACAAGGTCGACACCCGCCTGCGTGCTTGGCTCAAGGCCCATATCGTGCGCCTGCTTGGTCCCGTGATGGAACTAGAGAACGCGGCCGAGATCACAGGGCTCGCGAGAGGTATCGCGTTCCAGGTCGGCGAGTCGCTCGGCATCCTGGAACGCTCGCGGGTGGCGCAGGACATGCGCAGCCTCGACCAGGCCGGCCGCGCGGCGCTCCGTGGCAAGGGCCTGCGCTTCGGCGCATATCATCTCTACCTGCCGGCCTTGGTGAAGCCCGCGCCGCGCATCCTCGCGGCCCAGCTCTTCGCCTTGAAGAACGGCGGCCTCGACCAGAAGGGCATCGACGAGATCGCGCATCTCGCGGGGTCCGGCCGGACGTCCTTCGCGGCCGACCCCGAGATCGCTAAAAACCTGTACCGCGCGGCCGGCTTTCGCGTCTGCGGCGCGCGCGCCGTGCGCATCGACATCCTGGAGCGGCTGGCCGACCTGATCCGTCCGGCGATCGCCTACCGCCCGGGCGCGACCCCGGGCGAGCCGCCCGCCGGCACGGCCGATGGAGAGGGGTTCATCCAGACGCCCGCGATGACGTCGCTCGTCGGCACATCGGGGGAGGATTTCGGCTCTATTCTCAAGTCGCTGGGCTACGTGTCGGACCGGAGGCCCGGGCCTGCGATCACCGTGCCGCTGCTGCCGGCCCGCGTCGCCGCGACGGTACCAGCCGCCCAGACCGCGTCCGAGACTGCCACGGATGAGCCAGAGCCGGGACTCGACGGCATGGCCCCGACGCCGACGATCGCGGTCGAGCCGATGCCGGATGGCGGCCTGGACGATACGACCGTGATCGAGGAGGCTCCGGCTGATCCGGACGCATCTCCCGAGACGCCCGACGCGGACGATCCGGATCCCGACATCCAGGGAGATCCGGGCGCCGTCGAGCCGAAACCGTTGGTCGATGACGGCCTGGAAGAGGCGACCGACCGCATCCTGGCCGAGGCCGATGTCGTCGGCGAGACCGCGAGCGAGGACGAGGTCCAGGCCGACGAGGTCGCCGATGCCGAGACGGTGGCCGACGAGCCGGACCCGTCGATCCAGGACGAGCCGGACGAGACGGTATCAAAGGCGGCTGAGCCGTCGCTGATCGCCGCGCCAAGCGCGGATGAGATCGCGGAGCTGAGCCCCGACGCCGCCGAGACTCTGAACACGGGCGAGCAGGCGGGGTCGAGTCCAGCCGAGGCCGACACGATGGAGACGGTGGCGGACGACAACGCGGCCGACATGACGGCATTCGATGCGGCGACACCCATCTCCGACGGGGATGCCGCGCGGCTAGGCCTGGACGCCGCGGCCGACATCGCCACGTCGCCCTCGATCGACGATCCTACCACGATGATCTCGGACGACGTGGCTGCTCCCGAGGAGCCGGTCGAAATCGAGGTATGGCGGCTGAATCGTCATCACCGCGAGACGCGCGCCCCGGCGCGCAATCGGCACCGGCCCGAGCGCCGTGATGCACGCCCGCCGGGCGAGGACGCTAGAGGGACGGCCGAGGCGGCGCGTCAGCCGAACCGCAACGGCGCGCCCGGCGGTGCATTCCGCGACCGCAATGCACGTCCGGATGGGCGCGGCCCAAGCCGCGAGAACGGCTCTCGTCCGGACCGGCCTCATGGTGAGCGACCACAAGCCGATCGCGTGCCTGGCGAGCGCTCGCCAGGCGATCGGTCGGTCGGCGAGCGCTCGTTCGCCAATCGTCCGCAGCGCACGGAGCGGCCCCGTTTCGAGGAGCGCCGGCCGGAGCGCCGGGAGCGTCCGGTCGATCCGAACTCGCCCTTCGCGGCACTCGCTGCCCTGAAAGCCCAGCTCGAATCCAAGGATCGCGAGGGTCGATGAGGCGCTCTCCGTAGTCGATGCGCGAGGGTCGCCAACGCCTCGACAAATGGTTGTGGTTCGCGCGTTTCGCGAAGACCCGCTCGCTCGCAGCGAGGCTCGTGGCCGGCGGGTTCGTCAGGGTCAACGGGCGTCGGGTGGACACCCCGGCAAAGGAGATTGGCCCCGGCGACATACTGACGGTCGCGGCCGAGCATCGGACGGCGCTCGTGCGCGTCGTCGACCCGGGACAGCGGCGCGGGCCTGCACCAGAGGCGCGACGCCTCTACGAGGAGTTGGGCCGCGACGACGCTGCGCTTGTCACGGACACGGGCGCGGGCTAATCCGCCGCCTTCTCCGACGACGTTGCACCGCACCTCGACCGCGAGACGGCAGCCCGTGTCGCCACAATGCATCCAGGACGCCGACCAGATGACCTATGTCGTCACCGAGAACTGCATCAAGTGCAAGTACATGGATTGCGTCGAGGTGTGTCCGGTCGACTGCTTTTATGAAGGCGAGAACATGCTCGTCATCCATCCCGACGAATGCATCGATTGCGGTGTGTGCGAACCCGAATGCCCGGCCGAGGCGATTAAGCCCGATACTGAATCCGGGCTTGAGACCTGGCTGAAACTGAATGCCGACCTATCGAAGGGCTGGCCGAATATCACTCAGAAGAAGGATGCGCCTCCGGACGCCAAGGATTGGGACGGCAAGCCCGGCAAGGAGGCGATGATCTCGACGGCCCCGGGCGGGGGCGATTGAACTCTGGCGCCGTCGCGGCCCCGGTGCTAGAGGCCTCCGGTCTGCGCGGCGACGCGTAGGAGTGTAGCTCAATTTGGTTAGAGCACCGGTCTCCAAAACCGGGGGTTGGGGGTTCGAGTCCCTCCACTCCTGCCAGCCTCGGCATCGGCCGGGATGGGCAGGTCGTGTCGGGTGAGCCGAGATGGTGACAACCGCTTCACGATCGGCTAAGCGGGTTTCATCTCAAGCCAAGGTCTGAGGGTCGCGCGGTGAGCCGAGGGGCTGCCCGCGCCGTTCCGCTTGGATCGCCAATGACCTTGGATCGCCAGAGAACATTGATGTCGAAGTCGCACGTCACCCGCCAGACGGGTCTGGACAAGAAGAAACGGGTCAGCCCGTTCGACTTCTTCTCCCAGGTTCGCACGGAGGGCGAGAAGGTCACGTGGCCGTCCCGCAAGGAGACGCTGATCACGACCGCGATGGTGTTCGTGATGGTCGTGTTCGCGAGCGCCTTCTTCCTGCTCGTCGATTTCATTCTGCAGAAGGTGGTCGGGCTGGTCCTCGGGCTGGGCGGCTGAAGAGACACACGATGGCGAAACGCTGGTACATCGTCCACGCCTACTCGAACTTCGAGAATAAGGTCGCGGCCTCCATCAAGGATCAGGCGGCTCAGCGCGGCCTGAGCGAGAGGTTCGACGAGATTTTGGTTCCGCTCGAGAAGGTCGTCGAGGTTCGCCGCGGCCGCAAGGTCGACGCCGAACGCAAGTTTTTTCCCGGCTACGTGTTGGTTAAGTGCGACCTGACCGACGAGGTCTACCACCTCATCAAGAATACCCCGAAGGTCACGGGCTTCCTCGGCGCCGACAAGGCGAAACCTGTCCCGATCCCGGACAGCGAGGCCGAGCGCATCAAGGGCCAGGTCGCGGAGGGCATCGAGCGGCCGAAGCCCTCGATCCATTTCGAGATCGGCGAGACGGTGCGGGTCGCGGACGGACCTTTCGCGTCATTCAACGGCGTCGTTGAGGAGATCGACGAAGGCCGCGCCCGCCTCAAGGTCGCGGTCTCGATCTTCGGGCGCGCCACCCCGGTCGACCTCGAATACGGGCAGGTCGAGAAGGGCTGACATCTCGTTCGCCTCTCCGTCGTCGGAGAGGCGTCAAGCGCGCGGGAGGTCCCGCCCGGTCGCCAGCCGGGCCGTCCAAGGGACCGCACCGCGCATCCTGAACCGCTACGCGGCCGGTCGGCATCCGGTCTCGCGGCACAATCGGGAGTTTTCCCATGGCAAAGAAGATCACGGGCTACGTGAAGCTTCAGGTTCCGGCCGGCGCCGCGAACCCGTCGCCACCAATCGGCCCCGCGCTCGGTCAGCGCGGCCTCAACATCATGGAATTCTGCAAGGCCTTCAATGCGCGCACCGCGCAGATGGAGAAGGGGACGCCGATCCCGGTGGTCATCACGGCCTACCAGGACCGCTCCTTCACATTCGAGATGCGCCAGCCGCCGGTGACCTACTTTCTCAAGCGGGCGGTCGGGCTGAAGATCGGCAAGAAGCCGGCCTCCGGCTCGAAAACTCCGGGCAAGGCGACCGTCGGCACCATCACGGAAGCGCAGATCCGCGAGATTGCGGAGAAGAAGATGGTCGACATGAATTGCGACTCGGTCGAGTCGGCGATCACCATGATCCGGGGTTCCGCCCGGGCCATGGGTCTCGACGTGGCGGCTTGAGGAGAAACGCGATGGCACATGAAGGCAAGCGTATCCGCGCCGCCCGCGAGGGCGTCGACCGGATCAAGCTCTACCCGCTCGGCGACGCCGTGACGCTCGTGAAAGGGCGCGCGAGCGCCAAGTTCGACGAGACGATCGAGGTCGCGATGAATCTCGGCGTCGACCCGCGCCACGCTGACCAGATGGTGCGCGGCGTCTGCAACCTGCCGAACGGCACGGGCCGCACGGTCCGGGTCGCGGTCTTCGCGCGCGGCCCCAAGGCCGACGAGGCGAAGGCGGCCGGTGCCGACATCGTGGGTGCCGAGGACCTGCTCGAGACGGTTCAGGGCGGCACGATCGATTTCGATCGCTGCATCGCGACGCCCGACATGATGGGTCTCGTGGGGCGTCTCGGCAAGGTACTCGGGCCCCGCGGCCTGATGCCGAACCCGCGCGTTGGCACGGTGACGATGAATGTCGGGCAGGCCGTCAAGGACGCGAAGGGCGGCGCGGTCGAGTTCCGGGTCGAGAAGGCCGGGATCGTGCATGGTGGCGTCGGCAAGGTGTCGTTCGGCGAAGACAAGCTCGTCGAGAACATCCGCGCCTTCGCGGACGCGGTTGCCAAAGCGAAGCCGGCAGGCGCCAAGGGCACCTACATCCAGCGCATCGCGATCTCGTCCTCGATGGGGCCCGGCGTGAAGGTCGATCCTGCGAGCGTTATGGGCCAGGGCTGACGCACAGCTTGATGACGTCCTCAACTGAAAGGCCGGAATCGAGCACGATCGATCCGGAGGTCGGATAGGTGAAGATGGCGCTTGACAGAGCGTCATCCGCACTTGGCAGACGCGGGTCGACCCTGTAGAGGACGATTCATGTCTCAACATTCATACGATCGGCGGCCGCGAGGTCGGTGATCGTTTTCGCGTTCCGTCCGGGCAACCGGCGGGATCGGCCAGCGGAGCAGGGCGACCTGATCCGTTCGGTCAAAGTTCTGTCCAAGACTGCAGGCGCCGAAGGGATCGCACCCCCAGGCTTAATCTTCGCCTGCATAGACGGTGCAACCCGATCACCCGCGGCGACGCGGGTCCTGTAGACGGTTCGAACCATCTCGCTCAAGGCCCGTCGGCGATCCGTCGCCAGGCTTCGGGCGGACAGGGCGCTTCAACGCCGGGCGGTTTGGGGAAGCCCTGATCGTACGGCTCACGTAACCGGCGGGACCGTTCTGCGGTTCCGCTTTATCGGGCGGAGACGCCCGACAGGAGAGAGCCAAGTGGATAGAGCTGCGAAAAGCGGTCTCGTCACGACGCTGAACGGGGTGTTCACCGATACCTCGGTCGTCATCGTGGCCCACTATAAAGGCCTCACGGTCGCGGACATGCAGAAGCTGCGCTCGCAGATGAAGCAGGCCGGCGCCACCGTGAAGGTCGCCAAGAACAGCCTCGCCAAAATCGCTCTCGAAGGCACCGACGTCGCGTCCATCGTGCCCCTGATGAAGGGGCCCACCCTGATCGCGTTCTCGCGCGATCCGGTCGCGGCGCCCAAGGTCGCCGTCGACTTCGCCAAGGCCAACGACAAGCTCGTGATCCTCGGTGGAGCGATGGGAACGACCTCCCTGAACCTGGATGGCGTGCGCTCGCTCGCGACGCTGCCGTCCCTGGATGAACTGCGCGGCAAGATCGTGGGCCTGATCCAGGCGCCTGCGACCAAGATCGCCCAGGTCGTCAACGCGCCGGCCGCCAAGCTCGCGCGCGTGTTCGGAGCCTACGCCAAACGAGACGAGGCGGCCTGAGGCCGACCCCACAACCCCTGTTCGAACCGTTCAAGGATACCTATCTCATGGCAGACTTAGCAAAGCTCGTCGACGACCTGTCGACTCTGACCGTTCTCGAGGCGGCCGACCTCGCCAAGATGCTCGAAGAGAAGTGGGGCGTCTCGGCCGCTGCGGCGGTCGCTGTTGCGTCCGGCCCGGCCGGTGCCGCCGCCGCCCCGGTCGAGGAGCAGACCGAGTTCACCGTCATGCTGGCGGCGATCGGCGACAAGAAGATCGAGGTCATCAAGGAGGTCCGCGCCATCACGGGCCTCGGCCTGAAGGAGGCGAAGGATCTCGTCGAGGCGGCCCCGAAGGCCGTCAAGGAATCCGTCACCAAGGAAGAGGGCGAGAAGCTCAAGGCTCAGCTCGAGAAGGCCGGCGCCAAGGTGGAGCTCAAGTAACATCAGGGCATGCGCCAGCGTGCCCTTGATGTTGTACCGGACGGCCGAAGGTCGATCCGGGATCTCGACGGCGTGAGCGAAAACTCTCACGCCATCGGGATGGCCGGCGACCCCGGCCGTGACGGCGTGTTGATACACTGAAGTCAGGCGGTCTCGGGCATCTCGCTCGGGACCGTCACGTCGTTCCCGAACCGCGGGAACAGATGAGAAACAACGGCGGCAGGGCCGCCGACGTCTGACCCGACGCCCGACTGCGAGGGCGTCCGGTCAGACGTTATTGAGGAGCGAGGCCACGATGGGCAGCACGCTGGCAGGACGCAAGCGCATCCGTAAGTTCTTTGGGAAGATCCGGGAAGTGGCCGAGATGCCGAACCTCATCGAGGTTCAGAAGGCGTCTTACGACCAGTTCCTGATGGTGGAGGAGCCGCAGGGCGGGCGCCCCGAGGAGGGCCTCCAGGCCGTTTTCAAGTCCGTGTTCCCGATCTCGGACTTCTCGTCGACCGCGCTGCTCGAGTTCGTCAAGTACACGTTCGAGCCCCCGAAATACGACGTCGACGAGTGCCGCCAGCGTGGCATGACGTATTCCGCGCCGTTGAAGGTGACGCTGCGCCTCATCGTGTTCGACGTCGATCCGGATACCGGCGCGAAATCCGTCAAGGACATCAAGGAGCAGGATGTCTACATGGGCGAGATGCCGCTCATGACGGAGAACGGCACGTTCATCGTCAACGGCACCGAGCGCGTGATCGTCTCGCAGATGCACCGCTCGCCGGGCGTCTTCTTCGACCACGACAAGGGCAAGACGCACTCCTCGGGCAAGCTGCTCTTCGCGGCCCGCATCATCCCGTATCGCGGCTCCTGGCTCGACATCGAGTTCGATGCCAAGGACATCGTCCACGCGCGCATCGACCGGAAGCGCAAGATCCCGGTGACGTCGCTGCTCTTCGCGCTCGGGCTCGACAGCGAGGGCATCCTCGACACGTTCTACAAGAAGATCCTGTACACGCAGGACGCGCATGGCTGGCGTGTGCCGTTCGATGCCGAGAAGATGCGCGGCTACAAGGCCGTCACCGACCTGATCGACGCCGATACCGGCGAGGTCGTGCTCGAGACCGGCAAGAAGCTGACTGTCCGTCAGGCGCGATTGATGGCCGAGAAGGGCCTGAAGGCGCTTCGGGCGACGGACGAGGATGTCGTCGGCCAGTACATCGCCGAAGACCTCGTCAACGCGGAGAACGGCGAGATCTACGCCGAAGCCGGCGAGGAGATCACGGACAAGCTCCTGAAGGCGCTGACCGAGATCGGGATCGACGAACTGAACGTGCTCGACATCGATCACGTGACGGTCGGGCCCTACATCCGCAACACGCTGATCGTGGACAAGAACTCGGCCCGCGAGGGCGCGCTGTTCGACATCTACCGCGTGATGCGTCCGGGCGAGCCGCCGACGATCGACACGGCCGAGAACATGTTCAACTCGCTGTTCTTCGACAGCGAGCGCTACGACCTCTCGGCGGTCGGCCGCGTGAAGATGAACATGCGCCTCGACCTGGACGCCGCCGACACGGTCCGCACGCTGCGCCGCGAGGACATGCTGGCGGTCGTGAAGGCCCTCGTCGACCTGCGCGACGGCAAGGGAGAGATCGACGACATCGACCATCTCGGCAACCGCCGGGTGCGCTCGGTCGGCGAGCTCATGGAGAACCAGTACCGCCTGGGGCTGCTCCGCATGGAGCGCGCCATCAAGGAGCGCATGTCGTCCGTCGACATCGACACCGTGATGCCGCAGGACCTGATCAACGCGAAGCCGGCCGCTGCCGCCGTGCGCGAGTTCTTCGGCTCCAGCCAGCTCTCGCAGTTCATGGACCAGACGAACCCGCTCTCGGAGGTGACGCACAAGCGTCGTCTCTCGGCGCTGGGGCCGGGCGGCCTGACGCGCGAGCGCGCGGGCTTCGAGGTGCGTGACGTGCACCCGACCCATTACGGCCGGATCTGCCCGATCGAGACCCCGGAAGGGCCGAATATCGGTCTCATCAACTCGCTCGCGACCTTCGCGCGGGTGAACAAGTATGGCTTTATCGAGACCCCCTTCCGCAAGGTGCGCGAGGGCCAGGTCACGAGCGAGGTGACCTATCTCTCGGCCATGGAGGAGGCGAAGTACAACGTCGCCCAGGCGGATGCCGCCATGGACAGCGAGGGCCGGCTGACGGAAGATCTCGTGGTCTGCCGCCGCGCGGGCGAGGTGATCGTGGCGCCGGGCGACCGCGTCGACCTCATGGACGTGTCGCCGAAGCAACTCGTCTCGGTCGCGGCCGCGCTTATCCCGTTCCTCGAGAACGACGACGCGAACCGCGCCTTGATGGGCTCGAACATGCAGCGTCAGGCCGTGCCGCTGGTGAAGGCGGATGCGCCTTTCGTCGGCACCGGCATGGAGGCGATCGTGGCGCGCGATTCGGGAGCGGCGATCGGCGCCCGCCGGACCGGCATCGTCGACCAGGTCGACGCGACGCGTATCGTCGTGCGGGCAACCGACGAGCCTGATCCGTCGAAGCCGGGCGTCGACATCTACCGGTTGCAGAAGTTCCAGCGCTCGAACCAGAACACCTGTATCACGCAGAAGCCGCTGGTGCGGGTCGGCGACATCGTGGCCAAGGGCGACATCATCGCGGACGGTCCCTCGACCGAGTTCGGCGAACTCGCGCTCGGCCGCAACGTGCTCGTCGCGTTCATGCCGTGGAACGGCTACAACTTCGAGGACTCGATCCTGCTCTCCGAGCGGATCGTGAAGGATGACGTGTTCACCTCGATCCATATCGAGGAATTCGAAGTGATGGCCCGCGACACCAAGCTCGGGCCCGAGGAGATCACGCGCGACATCCCGAACGTCTCGGAGGAGGCGCTGAAGAACCTCGACGAGGCGGGCATCGTCTATATCGGGGCCGAGGTCCACGCGGGCGACATCCTGTGCGGTAAGATCACCCCCAAGGGCGAGAGCCCGATGACGCCGGAGGAGAAGCTTCTCCGCGCGATCTTCGGCGAGAAGGCGTCGGACGTGCGCGACACCTCGCTCCGGGTGCCGCCGGGGGTGACCGGGACGATTGTCGAGGTGCGGGTGTTCAACCGGCACGGCGTCGACAAGGACGAACGTGCCCAGGCGATCGAGCGCGAGGAGATCGAACGCCTCGCCAAGGACCGTGACGACGAGCAGGCGATCCTCGACCGCAACACCTTCGCGCGTCTGGCCGACATTCTGGTCGGACAGCAGGGTGTCGCGGGGCCGAAGGGCTTCCGCCGCGACACGACGCTGACGCGCGAGATCCTGGCCGAGTACCCGCGCTCGCAATGGTGGGCCTTCGCGGTCGTCGACGACAAGGCGATGACCGAGATCGAGGCGATCCAGAAGCAGTACGACGCGGCGAAGAAGCGTCTCGAGCAGCGCTTCCTCGACAAGGTCGAGAAGCTGCAGCGCGGCGACGAGCTGCCGCCCGGCGTCATGAAGATGGTCAAGGTCTTCGTGGCGGTGAAGCGCAAGATCCAGCCCGGCGACAAGATGGCCGGCCGTCACGGCAACAAGGGCGTCGTGTCCAAGATCGTGCCGATCGAGGACATGCCGTTCCTGGAAGACGGGACGCACGCGGATATCGTGCTGAACCCGCTCGGCGTTCCGTCGCGCATGAACGTGGGCCAGATCCTGGAGACCCATCTCGGGTGGGCGGCGGCCGGTCTCGGCAAGCTGGTCAGCCAGGCGGTGGACGCCTTCTACAAGTCGCATGACGGGAAGGTCTTCCAAGCTCGGATGAAGGAGATCGTCGGGGAGGGCGCGTCCCTCGAGGACATGACCGATACCGAGATGGCCGAGATGGGCGAGAACCTGCGGCGCGGCGTTCCGAT
>CAHJXE010000009.1 GCA_903644085.1 Hyphomicrobiales bacterium | reverse complement strand
GACCCCGACGCCGTAGACATCCTCCAGCCGCTCCCGCCCGGATGCCAGCAACGCGACGAGCTTCGCGACGTCGAGCGAGGAGCCGCCGCCGAGACCCAGGACGCCGTCCGCCCCGCAGGCGCGCGCCGCCGAGACCGCGGCCGCGATCACATGGTCGGGCGGATCGGCCACGACGTCGGTGAAGAGCGCGTGCGCGATCCCGGCCTCCGCTAACCCCGCGAGGCAGGGCGCCAGGAGGCCGGCGGCCTCGATCCCACGATCTGTCACGACGAGGATGCGGCGGCAGCCGAGCCGCGCGAAGATCCCGCCGATCTTCGCCGACGCGCGGGTATCCGCCAGGATCGACGGCGTCGTCTGAAACAGGAATCCCAACGATCATGCCTCCCGGCCGTTCGGCCCGTCGCGGACGAGCGTAACCCGTCGCGGCTCGCGTCCAAAATGTGGCGTCTCGGTCAGGCCGTGTCCTCACGGGCATGGTGTAGCTGGCGCGGATCATCCGCCCGACATCCGTCGCCCGTCATCGCCGAACCCGTCGCCGCGACTCGAGTCGGCGTCACGCGGGGTCAGATGTCCCGGAGAGCGGATTTGTCGGGTCCCAACCGTAGCTCAGCGTCTCGAACCGGAGTGACAGTGCGTCCACGAGGAGGAGGCGGCCGACCAGCCCCTCGCCGAAGCCGACGATCTCGCGGATCACCTCCATCGCCATCATGGCGCCCACGGTGCCGGCGAGCGCGCCCAGCACGCCCGCCTCCGCGCAGGTCGGGACCGCGCCGGCCGGCGGCGCCTCGGGAAACAGGCAGCGGTAGGTCGGGTTCGGCCGGCCATCCCGCCCCGTCTCGTGCGCCCGGATCGTCGTCAGCGATGCGTCGAAGGGGCCGAGCGCACCCGTCACCAGCGGCCGTCCGGCCTTGAAGCAGGCGTCCGAGACGGCGTAGCGGGTGTCGAAATTGTCCGACCCGTCCGCCACGATGTCGTAGGACGCGACGAGCTCGCGGGCGTTCTCCGCCGTGATGCGCCAGCCGTGGCCCTCGACCGCGACATGCGGGTTGAGGGCGGCGATCGCCTCGGCGGCACTCGCGATCTTGGGCCGTCCGAGATCGGGCGTGCGATGCAGCACCTGCCGTTGCAGGTTCGACAGCGAGACCGTGTCGTCGTCCACGATGCCGAGCGTCCCGATCCCGGCCGCCGCGAGGTACTGGATCACCGGCGAGCCGAGCCCGCCCGCCCCGACCACCAGGACGCGCGCCGCCTTCAACTTGTTCTGCCCAGGGCCGCCGACGTCGCGCAGGACGATGTGGCGGGCGTAGCGCTCGATCTCGTCGGACGTCAGGGGCATCGGGTCCGGCGAGGCGGCGTCACGTAATGCTGAATTAACGCTGACATCAGAGGCTCACGGCCTTGCGCAAAGCCTCGCCCATCCGGGCCTGCCAGCCGGGGCCCCCGGCCTTGAAGCGCGCGAGCACGTCCGCGCTCACCTGTAGAGAGACACGTGTCAGCGCCGGTTCCACCGCGGCCACGGCGTTATGACGAGCGCTCGCCACCAGATCGGGAAACATCTCGGCGAACGGCTTGGCGTCGCTCCACTCGTCCGGAGAGCAATCCGGATCGGCCGATACCGTGTCCCAGTCGGCCTGGTCGTACCCGCGTCCCTCGACGAACACTCTCGCCCCCAAAGTAGGACCTTTCATCCCAAGACCCTCCGCTCGTTCGATCCGGCTGGCCGGAAGCTCACGATTGAGATCGCCTCTACGCCGAGCCGCGAGAAAATGGCCGTCAAGGCCCGACCTTCTCGACAATTGATCGCTTTGAAGCGCTCGTTCCTGGCGGGAAGACCACAGCTTCGAGGAAGAAATCGGACGTGAGGTCTGCGAAGTCCAGGCCGTGCTTGTCACGGTTGGCCATCCGTTTAGCCTCATCCCAGACGATCTTCACGGCGCAGCCTAGCCCGGATCACGTCCTCGACCAATCCGGCCCTAGGTACGGAATCGTTGGCGACCGCGGAGGGACTCGAACCCCCAACCTTTGCGTTCGAAGCGCAACGCTCTATCCATTGAGCTACGCAGCCGGGCCCGCCCGCTTGTAGGTTTGCGCCACGCCCGGCGCAAGACGCGCCGTGGTGCGGCGCGCGCTGAACATTTGGTCGGATTGACTCGCCGCGAGCGCGTGTGCTGCATGGCGGCACTGCGGCGAGCGCCCGGCCGCTCACGATCTCCGGTGAGGGAATGGCGGACGACATCATCTTATCGGCCAAGGGGTTAGGGCGCGATTTCAAAGGGTTCACGGCGGTCGGCGAGGTGGACCTGAACGTTCGCCGCGGGTCGATCCACGCGCTGATCGGACCGAACGGCGCCGGCAAGACGACCTGCTTCAACCTCCTGACGAAGTTTCTCCAGCCCTCGCGCGGGCAGATCGTCTACAACGGACGCAACATCACCACGATGAAGCCGGCCGACGTCGCCCGGCTCGGCCTGGTGCGATCGTTCCAGATCTCGGCCGTGTTCGGCCACCTGAGCGTGCTCGAGAACGTCCGCATCGCGCTTCAGCGCCGGCGGGGCGACAACTTCGACTTCTGGCGCTCCGAGAAGGTGGTGCGCTCGCTCGATCCCGACGCGAAGGCGCTGATCGACGCCGTCGGCCTCACGCCCTACCTCGGCACGGTCGCGGTGGAGCTGTCCTACGGCCGCAAGCGCGCCCTCGAGATCGCCACCACGCTGGCGCTCGAGCCCGAGATGCTGCTCCTCGACGAGCCGATGGCCGGGATGGGGCACGAGGACGTCGAGCGCACCTCCGCGCTCATCCGGCGGGTCTCGGCGAACCGAACCGTGCTGATGGTCGAGCACAACCTGTCGGTCGTGGCGTCGCTCTCCGACACGATCACCGTTCTCGCCCGCGGGAACGTGCTCGCGGAGGGCACCTACGAGAGCGTATCGAAGGATGCCCGGGTGATCGACGCCTATATCGGAGCCGGGCATGCCTGAGGCCGCGACCATGTCCCGGCCCGCCCCGTCCGGCACCGCCGCCCCGCTCCTCGCGATCGACGGACTCGAGGCCTGGTACGGCGAGAGCCATGTCCTGCACGGGATGTCCTTCCACGTGAACCCGGGCGAGGTCGTGACGCTGCTCGGCCGCAACGGGGCCGGCAAGACCACCACCATGAAGTCGATCATCGGCATCATGGGCCGGCGGCGCGGCTCGGTGCGCTACGACGGCGTCGAGACGATCGCCATGGCGTCGCGCAACATCGCGCGGCTCGGCATCGGCTACGTGCCGGAGGAACGCGGGATCTTCTCCAGCCTATCCGTCTCGGAGAACCTGACGCTGCCCCCGCAGGTGAAGCCGGGTGGCCTCTCCGTCGAGCAGATCCACGAGCTGTTTCCGAACCTCAAGGAGCGCGCGGGCAGCCAGGGCACCAAGCTGTCGGGCGGCGAGCAGCAGATGCTCGCCATCGGCCGCATCCTTCGCACGGGCGCGAAGCTGCTGCTTCTCGACGAGCCGACGGAGGGGCTCGCGCCCGTGATCGTCCAGCAGATCGGCCGCACGATCGGGCGGCTGAAATCCCAGGGCTTCACCATCGTGCTGGTGGAGCAGAACTTCCGCTTCGCCCAGACCGTCGCCGATCGGCATTACGTGGTCGAGCAGGGGCGGGTCGTCGACATGATCCCGAACAGCGATCTCGACGCCAACATCGACAAGCTGCACGGCTATCTCGGCGTATAAAACAATCGGGAGGACGACGTGACCCTCAAGACATTCCTCATGGCGGGCGCCCTCGCGGCGGCCGCCGGTTCGGCCCAGGCGCAGGTCTCCGTCAAGCTCGGGATCCTGAACGACATGTCGGGGCTCTACGCCGACATCTCGGGCCCCGGCTCCGTGGTGGCGGCCAAGATGGCGGTCGAGGATTTCAAGGCGGCCGAGAAGGGCATCAAGGTCGAGGTGATCGGGGCCGACCACCAGAACAAGCCGGATGTCGGCTCCTCCATCGCGCGCCAATGGTACGATCAGGACGGCGTCGACGTCATCCTCGACACGACGACCTCCTCGGTCGCGCTCGCGGTGAACGAGGTCTCGCGCGAGAAGAAGAAGATCTTCATGCCCTCCGGCGGCGGATCCTCCGACCTGACCGGCGCCAAGTGCTCGCCCTACACCGTGCACTGGACCTACGACACCTGGGCGCTCGCGAACGGCACCGGGACCGCGATGACGAAGCGCGGTGGCGACAGCTGGTTTTTCGTGACGGCCGATTACGCCTTCGGGGCGGCGCTCGAGCGCGACACGACGGCCGCCGTCCAGAAGGCCGGCGGCAAGGTCCTGGGATCGGTCAAGCACCCGCTCTCGGGCTCGGACTTCTCCTCCTTCCTGCTCCAGGCTCAAGGGTCGAAGGCGAAGGTCATCGGGCTGGCGAATGCCGGGACGGACACCACCAACGCCATCAAGCAGGCGGCTGAGTTCGGCATCACGCAGGGTGGGCAGGCGCTGGCCGGGCTCCTGGTCTTCTCCAGCGACGTCAAGTCGCTCGGGCTGCAGACCGCGCAGGGCCTCGTCCTGACGGAGGCCTTCTACTGGGACCAGAGCGACGCGACGCGCGACTTCTCCAAGCGCTTCGCCGCCAAGTTCGACGGCAAGATGCCGACGAGCGCGCAGGCCGGCGTCTATTCCAGCATCATGTACTACCTCAAGGCTGTGGACGCGCTGAAGTTGAAGGACTCGGACAAGGTCATGGCGAAGCTGCGCGAGACGCCGATCGACGATCCGCTGTTCGGGAAAGGTGTGCTGCGGGCCGACGGCCGGGTCACGCACCCGATGTACCTCTTCGAGGTGAAGAAGCCGGCGGAATCGAAAGGCTCTTGGGATCTCTACAAGACGCTCGCCACCATTCCGGCCGATGAGGCGTTCCGTCCGCTCAGCGAGGGCGGTTGCCCGCTGGTCAAGAGCTGAGATCGGTGTCATCCCGCGTCGGTTCACCGTCCGGAACGATGGCGTGAGGGTGTAGGCGATGTTCACCGTCTTCGGCGTGCCGAGCCCCGCGCTCTTCGGGCAGTTGCTGCTCGGGCTCATCAACGGCTCGTTCTACGCGATCCTCAGCCTCGGCCTCGCGGTCATCTTCGGGCTACTCAACATCATCAATTTCACCCACGGCGCCCTCTACATGATGGGGGCGTTCGTGGCCTGGATGCTGCTGAACTACGCCGGCATCGGGTACTGGTGGGCGCTCGGCCTCGCGCCCATCATCGTGGGCGTGTTCGGGGTCGTGCTCGAGAAGGTGCTGATCGCCCGGCTCTACAAGCTCGACCACCTCTACGGCCTGCTCCTGACGTTCGGGCTGGCGCTCATCATCCAGGGCATCTTCCGCAACCAGTACGGCGTCTCCGGCCTGCCCTACGCGATCCCGCCCGAGCTCGCAGGCGGACAGCGCATCGCGATCGGCTCGACACCGATCATGTTCCTGCCGAATTATCGCGGCTGGGTGATCGTGGCGTCCGCGGTCGTGTGCTTCGCGACTTGGTTCGTCATCGAGAAGACGAAGCTCGGCTCCTACCTCAGGGCCGCGACCGAGAACCCGACGCTCGTCCAGGCCTTCGGGGTCAACGTGCCCCTGATGATCACGCTGACCTACGGGTTCGGCGTCGCGCTCGCGGGCTTCGCGGGCGTGCTCGCGGCGCCCATCTACTCGGTCAACCCGAACATGGGCGGCGACATCATCATCGTGGTCTTCGCGGTCGTGGTGATCGGCGGCATGGGGTCGATCCTCGGCGCGATCCTGACCGGGTTCGGGCTCGGGCTCGTCGAGGGGCTGACCAAGGTGTTCTACCCCGAGGCCTCCGCGACCGTCATCTTCGTCATCATGGTGCTGGTGCTGCTCGTGAAGCCGGCCGGATTGTTCGGAAGGAGCGCCTGATGGCGAACGCCTCAGCGGTCGTCGAGAGCCCTGTCGCGCCCGTCCTGCCGGACGCGAACTCGGCCGGACGACTGCACCGCAGGGTGATCATCGGCCTCGCGCTGGTGCTGATCGTCGCGCCGTTCGTCGTCTACCCGGTCTTCCTGATGAAGATCCTGTGCTTCGCGCTCTTCGCCTGCGCGTTCAATCTCCTGCTCGGCTACGGCGGCCTCCTGTCCTTCGGGCACGCGGCCTATTTCGGCATGGCGAGCTACATCTGCGCCTACACGGCGAAGGTGTGGGGATGGCCGCCCGAGGTCGCGATCCTGGCCGGCACCCTGGTGGCGGCGTTGCTCGGCCTCGTCTTCGGTGCGCTCGCGATCCGGCGGCAGGGCATCTATTTCGCGATGATCACGCTGGCGCTCGCCCAGATGGTGTTCTTCTTCTCCGTCCAGGCGAAGTTCACGGGCGGCGAGGACGGCATCCAGGCCGTGCCGCGCGGCCGGCTGCTCGGCGTCCTGAACCTCGGCGACGACCGGGCGCTCTACTATTTCGTGGCCGTCGTGTTCATGGCGGGCCTGCTCCTCATCTACCGGGTCATCCATTCCCCGTTCGGACAGGTCTTGAAGGCGATCCGAGACAACGAGCCCCGGGCGATCTCGCTCGGGTTCCGGGCGAACCAGTACAAGCTCCTCGTCTTCGTCCTGTCGACGACGCTGGCCGGCCTCGCGGGCGCGACGAAAGCCATCGTGTTCCAGCTCGCCTCCCTGACCGACGTCAACTGGACGATGTCGGGCGAGGTCGTGCTCATGACGCTGGTCGGCGGGCTCGGGACCGTGTTCGGACCGATCCTCGGCGCGATCGTGATCGTGTCGATGGAGAACTACCTCGCGAGCCTCGGCGCGTGGGTGACCGTGATCCAGGGCATCGTGTTCGTCGTGTGCGTGCTGCTGTTCCGGGAGGGCATCGTGGGCCTGTTCAGCCGCTGGCTGAAGCAGCCGCTCTGAGGCGGCGCGACCGCGGTCGGCGCAGGCGCTCGCCGGCTCCCGGGACCGCACCGATTAACCCGGGCTCAAGCTCGATCGGACTAGGCTGACGATCCAACTTCCGGATCGCGCGCCATGACGGCTTCGGTGACGAGACCTGCCCTGTTCCTCACGACCGCCGCGGCACTTCTGGCGGCGGCTCTCGGGGGTGCCGAGGCCCGACCCTACGACGGAGATCGGTTCTACCCGGGCGCGGGCGGGGCGGCCCACCGGTCGCTCGACGAGTACGGCATCGTCCAGGAGTACGGCGTCGCGCCGGCGGAGATCGTCGTGTACCGCGAGCCCTATATCGGCCGAGGCCTCGTCTACAACACGCCCCCGGACCCGTTCGTCGTTCGACGCCAGAGCGTCATCCGGGCGCGCTACTGAGAACCGGCTCAAGGAACCACCCTCATCCCGAGGTGCTCAATCCGCAGATCGAGCCTCGAGAGAGGCCTCCATAGCTTTATGGATCATCCTTCGAGGCTGCGTCGCAGCACCTCAGGACGAGGCGGAGAGTTTCGCCGGGGTCTCTGCGAGTCCGTTTGGACATGACATGTGCAAGTCCTCACCTCCTCATCCTGAGGTGCGGAGCGAAGCGGAGCCTCGAAGGACGCACCACGGTCGTGCGTGCTTCGAGGGCCGGCTGCGCCGCCACCTCAGCATGAGGAGCGAGGTGCAGGCCCATTCCAAACGGGCTGTGAGAGCATTTGGTCAAGATATCAGCGACCGGCCGGTCATCTCGGGCGGCTGCGCGAGTTCCATCAGCGCGAGCAGCGTCGGCGCGAGGTCCGCGAGCCGCCCGTCCTCGAGCCGGGACGCGCCGCCGCCCATCAGGAACACCGGCACCCGGTTCGTGGTGTGCGCCGTGTGAGGGCCGCCGGTCGTCGGGTCTCGCATGAGCTCGGCGTTGCCGTGGTCCGCCGTGACCAGGAGCGCCCCGCCCGCGGCCTCGATCGCGGCCGCGATGCGGCCGAGCCCTGCATCCACCGCCTTGACCGCCTCCGTGGCGGCCGCGAGGCTGCCCGTGTGGCCGACCATGTCGGCGTTGGCGAAGTTCAGCACGATGAGGTCGAACCGCCCCGAGCGGATCGCCTCGACGCATTTGGCGGTGAGTTCGGGCGCGGACATCTCGGGTTGCAGGTCGTAGGTCGCGACCTTGGGCGAGGGTACCATCACGCGCTCCTCGCCCGGAAACGGCGTCTCGCCGCCGCCGTTCAGGAAGTAGGTGACGTGCGGGTACTTCTCGGTCTCCGCCATGCGGAGCTGGGTCCGCCCAGCTTCCGACACGACCTGCCCTAAGATCTTCGTGAGGCCCTGCGGCGCGAATACCGTTCCCATCAGCCGGTCGAGGTCGACGGAATACTGCGTGAGGCCGAGCGCCGCCGCGAACCGGATCGGTCGCGCGCGCGCGAACCCCGCGAAACCGGGGTCGAGCAGCGCCTCCAGGATCTCGCGGACGCGGTCGGCCCTGAAATTGAAGCACATCAGCCCGTCGCCGTCGCGCATACCCGCGTAGTCGCCGACCACCGCCGGGTCCACGAACTCGTCCGTGATGTCCGCCGCGTAGGCGGCCGCCATCGCGTCGTCGGCGCGTGCGACATGCGCGCCCTCCCCCTGCGCCATCGCCCGATAGGCGCGGCCGACGCGCTCCCAGCGGTTGTCGCGATCCATCGCGTAGTAGCGCCCGCACACGGTCGCGATCCGCGCGCCGTCCGGTAGCGCGGCCTCGAGACGCGCGAGGTCGTCGCGACCGGAGCGGGGCGGCGTGTCGCGCCCGTCCGTCCAGACATGGAGCGCCACCGATACGCCCGCCTCGGCCAGGATGCGCGCCAGCGCGACCGCGTGGTCCTGGTGCGCGTGGACGCCGCCCGGCGAGACGAGGCCCATCAAGTGGCATGTGCCGCCGCCGATCTTCAGCGACTCGACGAAGGCCGCGAGCTCACGCTTGGTCGCGAGGCTACCGTCCGCGATCGCGGCACCGATCCGCGGCAGGTCCTGCATGACGACGCGGCCCGCCCCGATGTTCAGATGGCCGACTTCGGAATTCCCCATCTGCCCGTCAGGCAGCCCGACATCGCCGCCCGACGTCTTGAGATACGCGTGCGGACAGGAGGCCCAGAGCCGGTCGAAGGCGGGAGTGTTCGCCTGCGCGACCGCGTTGTCGGCCGCGTCCTCGCGCCAGCCCCAGCCGTCGAGGATCGCGAGCATGACGGGGCGGCGGCGTTGGGTCGGCACGGGCGAACTCCTGGATGGCGGACGGGCGCTCTCAATAACGCGCGAGCCGGGCCGAACGAAACCGCCTGGATTTCGCCGGACAAACCGTGCTTCCTGACGCGATGAACGAGATGACCCTCCCCCGCGGCCCCGTAACGTCCCCCTCGCGGCCGGACGCCGTCGCCGCATTGCCGGAACCCGCGCCCACCGCGCCGCTGAGGGCCGAGACGCCGCGGACACAAGCCGGCGCCCGCCTGATCCTCGCGCTCGGGATCTTCCTCTTCGGCCTCTGGACGATCCACGAGTTCCTGCCGGCGCTCGCCTGGGCGGCGATCCTCGCCATCGCGGCCTGGCCTCTCTTCGCGCGTGCCGAGCGGCGCTGGCCACCGGGGCGGCACAACATCGTGCTGCCGGCCCTGTTCACGGCGGGCGTCGGGCTCGTCTTCCTCGTGCCGCTCGCGCTCGCGGGCATCCAGCTCGCGCGCGAGGCCCACGTGATGATCGGCATGGCGGAGGATGCGCGCCTGCACGGCATCGCGGTGCCGGACTGGCTGGGGCGCATCCCGGGCGCGGGCACGGCCGCCGCCGCGTGGTGGAGCGAGAACCTCGCGCAACCCTCCGGCTCGACGGCGCTGATCGAGCGGTTGAACCGCGGCTCGCTCGTCGGCTACACGCGCACGCTCGGCGGCCAACTCGTCCACCGGAGCGTCATCTTCGGCTTCACGCTGCTGACGCTCTTCTTCCTGTTCCGAGACGGACGCGCGCTGATGGACCAGATGCGCTCGGCCGGCCAGCGCGCCTTCGGGCCGCACGGCGAGCGCATCGCCCGGCAGATGATCGCCTCCGTGCACGGCACGGTCGACGGGCTGGTGCTCGTCGGGCTCGGCGAGGGCTTCCTGATCGGCATCTCGTACTGGATCGCCGGGGTGCCGCACCCGACGCTGTTCGGCGCCGCGACCGCGATCGCCGCCATGATCCCGTTCGGCGCGCCGATCGTGTTCGGCGTCGCGGCGCTCCTCGTGCTCGCGGCCGGCAAGGTCGGGGCGGCGATCGGCATCGTGCTGTTCGGGTTCGTGGTGACATTCGTGGCGGACCATTTCGTGCGTCCGGTCCTCATCGGCGGGGCCACGAAGCTGCCCTTCATCTGGGTGCTGCTCGGCATCCTGGGCGGTGTCGAAACCTGGGGCCTCCTCGGGCTGTTCCTCGGCCCGGCGCTGCTCGCGGCGCTCGTGCTTCTCTGGCGCGACTGGTCCGGCACTTCGATCGAGACGGCGCCCCCCAGGCCCGAGACGGTCTGAGCCGGGCTCAGCCGGCGGCTTTGCGCGCCGCGAGCCTGTCCTGGAGCGCCATCCAGGCGATGACGGCGGGCATGAACCACGCCTTGCCGGCGAGCAGCGGCACGAATTTCGGCGGCCGGAAATCGAGCGCCGACTGCCGGGCCCCGTCGCCCAGCACTTGGAGCGCCGCCTTGCGGCCGGCCCAGCGCGCCCAGACCGTGCCTGAGCCGCAATATCCAGCCGCGTAGCGCACGCCGCGCCGCGAGAAGATGCGCGGGACCATGTCGCGGTTCATCGCCACGTAGCCGAACCAGCTATGGTCGAGCTCCACCTCGGCGACTTCGGGGAACACGTCCAACATAGCCCGGCGAAGATTGCGGGTCGGCCAGTCGGCGTCGCCCGCGATCGTGCCATCGCGGCCGCCGAAGAGGATGCGCGTGCCATCCGGCGATGGACGGTAATAGTAATGGAGCTGGCGCGTCTCGGTATACATCATGCGCGACGGCATGAGCTCGCCCATGAGGTTCGCCGACAGGGGCGTGGTCGCGATCATGCGGCTGCGTACCGGCACGAGGCGGCGACGCAGCCAGCGGTCCGACGTGTCGGTGTAGCCGTTCGTGCCCGTGATCACGTGCGCGGCCTGGACCTTGCCGCGCGCGGTCTCGACCTCGTAGCCGTCAATGTCGGTGCGGACGCCCAGAATCGCGGTCTCGCCGTGGATCGACACGCCCGCCTCTTTGGCAACCCGCAGCATCTCGGCATGGAATTTCGCGGGGTGCAGCCCGCCGATATCCATGCGGACGTTGCCGCCATGGTAGAAGTTCGTCCCGATATACTGGCGCTGCTCGGCGCGCGAGACCGCGAAGGCCTCGATGCCGAGCGTGCGGTGAAGGTGGTCCGCGTCGCGTGCGAGGCGCTCGTAGTCACCGGGCGCAGACGCCCCCGCGAAGCGGCCGACCAGTTTGAAATCGCAGTCGATCCCCTCCTCGTCGATGAAGCGGTAGAGGTCCTCGCGGGCGAGTTTCGCTTCCGCCAGGATCGCGGTGGCGCGCTCTTCGCCGAATCTTTTCGACATCTCGGCATGGCTGTGGCGCAGGTTGCCGCTCGTGATCCCGCCGTTGCGGGAGGAGGCGCCCTCGCCCGGCTTGCCCTTGTCGAAGACCTGGACCGAGCGGCCGGCGCGCGCGAGCGTGATCGCGGCCGCGAGCCCCGTATAACCCGCGCCCACGATCACGACGTCCGAGCGCGGATCGACCGGCCTCTGCTCCGCCTCGGCGAGCGGGGCCGCGACCCACCAGTAGGGATCCCGTCTCATCATGGACCTTCACCTCGTGTGGAGTGCCGCGGGTCCGGCGTCATCCGTGACCGATGCACGATGTCGGATGGCATCCCAGGTCGTCGTCGGCTTGCACGAAATAAGCCGAGGACGATGCATCTGAAAGCTGCCATTGAGCGGCTGTCACATCACCGAGACGAAGAGCGCGCAGACCGGGACGTCACCTCGAATCGGGAGACGTCCATGAAGGACGACATCCGCCGCTTCCGCACCGTCTTCATCTCCGACGTGCATCTCGGCACGAAGGGGTGCCAGAGCGGGCTGCTGCTCGATTTCCTCCGGCATGTCGAGGCCGACACGATCTATCTCGTGGGCGACATCGTGGACGCGTGGCGGCTGAAGTCGAGCTGGTACTGGCCCCAGGAGCATAACGACGTCGTCCAGAAACTGTTGCGGCAGGTTCGCAAGCATGTCCGAGTCGTCTACATCCCCGGCAATCACGACGAGTTCCTGAAGGATTACCTCGGCACCCATTTCGGGGGCGTCGAGGTCGCGGCGAACGCCGTCCACGAGGCGGCCGACGGGCGGCGCTACCTCGTGGTGCACGGCGACGATTTCGACGTCGTGGTGCGCCACGCGCGCTGGCTCGCATATCTCGGCGACTGGGCCTACGAGACCGCGCTTCGCCTCAACGCCTACGTGAACATCGTGCGCCGGCGTCTCGGCCTCACCTACTGGTCGCTCTCGCAATGGGCGAAGCTCAAGGTGAAGAACGCCGTCGGCTTCATCGGCGACTACGAGGCGGCTCTCGTCGGCGAGGCGAAGCGGCACGGGGTCGACGGCATCATCTGCGGGCACATCCACCACGCGGCGATCCATGACAAGCTCGGCATCCGCTACATGAATTGCGGCGACTGGGTCGAGAGCTGCACGGCGTTGGCCGAGACCTACGACGGCGCCTTCGAGCTGATCGACTGGACGGGCGGGGCCGGGCGGCACGCCCGCGAGCCGGCGGCGCGCCTGGCGGCCTGACCCGAACCGATGCGCCTCCTCGTCGCGACCGATGCCTGGCACCCGCAGGTCAACGGCGTCGTCCGCTCGCTCCAGGAGACGGCCCGTGCGCTCGAGGCCTTCGGCGTCGAGACCGAGTTCCTGACGCCCGATCGGTTCCGCACCGTGCCGCTGCCGAGCTACCCGGAGATCAGGCTGGCGCTCGCCTCGCGCCGGGCCGTCGTCGCGATCCTGTCGGGCGACCGGTTCGACGCCATTCACATCGCCACCGAAGGGCCGATCGGGATCGCGACGCGCGCCGCGTGCCTGAGCCTCGGGCTCGCCTTCACGACGAGCTATCACACGCGCTTTCCCGAATACCTGCGGGCCCGGGCCCCGGTCCCGCTCGCCTGGTCCTACGCGTGGCTACGTCGCTTCCACAATGCGGGGTCGGTCACCATGGCGTCCACCGCGACGCTGCGCGACGAACTCGGCGCGCGCGGATTCCGGGGAGTGGCGATCTGGTCGCGCGGGGTCGACACGGAGCTGTTCCGGCCGCGGGAGAGATCGTTGCGCCCAGACGCGGAACCGGTTTTCCTCTATGTGGGGCGACTGGCACCCGAGAAGAACGTCGGCGCGTTCCTCGCGCTGGATCTTCCAGGCCGCAAGGTCGTGGTCGGCGACGGGCCCGATCGCACGCGGCTGGAGGCGCAGTTCCCGAAAGCGGAGTTCCTCGGCGTCAAGACCGGCCCGGACCTCGCCCGGATCTATGCCGAGGCCGACGTCTTCGTGTTCCCGAGCCTGACGGACACCTACGGCATCGTGCTCCTGGAGGCGCTGGCCTGCGGCGTGCCCGTCGCGGCCTTCGACGTCGCTGGCCCGAAGGACGTGCTGGCGGCGGCGGGCGTAGGGGTGCTGGGGCACGACCTGCGCGCCGCCGCGCTGGCGGCTCTCCAGATCCCGCGAGAGACATGCCGCGACTTCGCGCTCGCGCGCTCCTGGCAGTCGAGCGCGCGCGAGTTCCTCGCGAATCTCGCGCCCGCCATGATCAACCCGTGTCGCCGACCCAAGCCGGCGACACGGGTCGCCAGGGCTCAGATCGCCGACATCCACTGGACCGGCACGAACCGGTAGCCGTCCGACCCTTTCAGGATATGCCCCGTGGCGGGGAACGGCGCGTGGTAGAACGACACGTGAGCGCGTTCGGCCGCCGCCATGTCGAGCATCTTGAGTCGCGTCGCGCGCGCCATGTCGGCATCCATGTCGAACACGGCCGACCAGGTCGGGTTGCGCACGAACAGGGCCGGATGATTCGTGACGTCCGACATCACCATCAGCTTGGCCGATCCCGAGGCCAGCATGTAGGCCATGTGGCCGGGCGTGTGGCCGTACGCCGCGACCGCGGTCAGGCCGGGGACGACCTCCTGGCCGGCCGCGTAGGTCTTCACGTCCTTCATCACCGGGCCGAAGACCCGGCGCACGATCTGGAAGCCGGGCTTCAGCCCGTCCGGTGCGGACGCCATCTTGGCGTCGTCCGTCCAGTAGGCCCACTCGGCGTCAGGCACGGTGATCTCGGCGCGCGGGAACACGGCCGTCCCGTCCTTCAGCCGCAGCCCGTTGATGTGGTCGGCGTGGAAATGGCTGATCACGACCGTGTCGACCGACGCGGGGTCGAACCCGGCCGCCCGGAAGTTCGACATCCAGCGCCCGGTGGTGGGCGGCCCGCTGTCGCCGTTGCCCGTATCGATCAGGATCGTGCGGCCGCCGGTCTTCAGCACGAGCGTCGTGAAGGTGATGGGCAGCGCCGCATCCGGGAGGAACGCCTCCGCCATCGCGGCCTTGACGGCCGCGATATCCGCGTTGCGTATGAAGCCGTCGAGCGGCCGGGCCGCGAAGCCGTCATGGATCGCCGTGACCTCGATGTCGCCGACCTTGTAGCGGTAGAAGCCGGGTGCCTGACCGGCAGCCGTCGAGGGCGGGTTCATCTGCGCGTCGGCTCGGGTCGTCCCGGCGGCTGTCGCCAGTCCGGCGATCGCGGGGGTAGCGGCCATCATCGTACGTCTCGTCAACATCGGGGAATTCCTTCGGTGCATCGGGTTAAGCGGGCAACATGACGCATCTTGGACGCGCGCGCGGACCCGGCTATTCCCGAGCGGAGCATGACACAGATCCTGTCTGAACGCGTCGATTCGGGACCGCTGACGCCGGCCGCGGCGATCTCGCGCGCCCGCGCGATGTTGCGGCAGCACGGCTTCCACGATGTCGCCGAGAGCACGCGAGGCGACAGCTTCTATCTCGGCCGTCCCGAGGGCGGCGGCGGGATCCGGGTCTCGACCCATCGCCGCACGCCCAAGCGCCGGGCGCAGTACCCGGGGGTGGCGACGAGCATCGTGATCGATCGACCGACGAGCGAGGCCAAGCTGCGCGCCCGCGTGGAGGCCGCGATCAGGGACGCGGCTGCACACGCCGCCGGTGCGGGAGACCTCGACGCAGGAGACACAGAAACGCGGGAGGCCCGACATGCGCCCTGACAGGACGGTGCTCGCGCTGCTCGCCGGGACATGGATCGCCGCGACGGTCGGCACCGCGCGCGCCGATTTCCTACCGCGCAGCGCATTGTGGACCGTCGTGCGCTCCTGCGTCCTCGCGAAGGCGAGTTTCGGTACGCCGTTCCCGTGCCTGGAGGTCAGCCCAGGGCGCGCCGGCGAGCCGGGCTTCGCGGTGATCCGCGCACCGGGCCAGACGACGCACGTCATCGTCACGCCGACCGACGAGATCCCGGGCATCGAGAGCCCGCTCGTCCTGAAGCCGATCGCGGGCGGCTACTGGCGCGCGGCGCTCGCGGCGCGCCGCTTCGTCGTCGAGGGATCGAACGGTCGCGCCACGCTCGACACGATCGGGCTGGCGCTGAACTCCGAGCGTACGCGCAGCCAGGACCAGCTGCACATCCACGCGGAATGCGTCCGGCCGGACGTCCTCCAGGCGATCCGCGCCCAGGCGGGCGAGATCGGCCAAGCCTGGCGCCTTCTGGCGCACCCCGTCGATCGCGACAGGCTGTTCGCCCGCACCGTGACGCCCGCGACGCTCGCCAAGGACAACCTGTTCGAGCTGCTCTCGGAGCTTCCGGGGCTGCGCGGCGACCTCTCGCACGTCACGGCCCTCGTGGTGCCCTCTGGCGAGGGCGAGCCGGAGCACTTCTACGTCGTGGCCGGATCGTCGCGCATCCGCACCATCGAGGGTTATCTCAACGAATCCTGCCGTGCGACGCCTCGCCGCCACTGAAGGGAATGGTCGCTTTCGGACAACGTCACTTGCGCGAACGTGGCCGCTGACCTCTTGTCGAGCGCAACGGAGATGGACGGCGTGAGGCCGAACGCGATCACGGATGGCGCGATGAACGGCAGCGAGGCGGCCCGCTTGGCGGCGCTCGCCGGCTATCGCATCCTCGACACGCCGCGCGAGCGGGACTTCGACGACGTCGCGGCGCTCGCCTCCGAGATCTGCGGGACACCCATCGCGGTCGTGAACCTGATCGCGGACGGGCGGCAATTCTTCAAGGCGGAGGTCGGGCTCGGTGTGCGGGAGACCCCGCTCGAGACCTCGTTCTGCGCCAAGGCGATCCTGGAGGAGGACTTCCTGGTCGTCCCGGACGCCACCCAGGACGCGCGCTTTCGCGGGAACCCGCTCGTCACGGGCGAGCCCGGATTGCGCTTCTACGCAGGGGCGCTCCTGAAGACGCAGGACGGGCACGCGATCGGAACCGTGTGCGTCCTCGACGTCGTCCCGCACGAGTTGACCGGGCTTCAGGAACGGACATTGCGCGTGCTGGCGCGCCAGGTGATGAAACAGCTCGAGTTGCGACGCGCCGTGGAGGAGCGCGACCGGGCACAGGCGCAGCAGCGCGTCCTCAACGAGGAACTGAGCCATCGGCTGAAGAACACGCTCTCCCTCGTCCAGGCGCTCGCGACCCAGACCCTCAAGGGGGTGGCGGAGCGCGACGCGGTCGCGGCCTTCGAGCGGCGCCTGTTCGCGTTGAGCAAGGCGCACGACGTGCTGCTTCAGGAGGACTGGACGGCCGCGCCGATCTCGACCGTGGTCGGCGGCGTCCTGTCGCTGCACGACGACGCGAGCCGGATCGAGGCTTCGGGACCGGAGGTCGATCTCGGCCCGAAGGCGACGCTCTCCCTGTCGATGATCCTGCACGAGATGGCGACCAACGCCGCCAAATACGGCGCGCTCTCGGACGAGGCGGGGCGGGTCTCGCTGTCATGGACCGTCGAGCCGGGAGACGATGGCCCGGTGCTCGCCGTGACGTGGGATGAGCGGGGCGGACCTCCCGTGACGCAACCTCAGCGCCGGGGCTTCGGCTCCCGCCTGATTCGGACCGGGCTCACGGGATCGGGAGGCGTCGATCTGCGTTACAATCCCGAAGGTCTGCACGCGGAGTTCCGCGCGCCCTTGTCGATGGTGCGGTCCTCCTGAACATGCGGGCGATGATCCACACGATGACGGGCTGGCCGAGGATACGTCCAGCGTGACGCGACGCGAGAGCGCCATCGTGCTCGTCGTCGAGGACGAGCCACTGCTGCGCATGATGGCGGTCGACCTCGTGGAGGGCGCCGGGTTCGAGGCGGTCGAGGCCAGCGACGCCGACGAGGCGACCCGCATTCTGGAGACCCGGACCGACATCCGGATCGTTTTCACGGATATCGACATGCCGGGGTCGATGGACGGCCTCAAGCTCGCGGCCTCGATCCGAGGCCGGTGGCCGCCGATCGAGATCATCGTCACGTCGGGCCAGCACGCCGCGCAGAACGTCACGCTTCCGACGCGCTGCGTGTTCTTCTCCAAGCCCTATGACCGGCGCGCCGTGGCCGCGACGATCCGGCGGATGGCCGCCTGAGCGGCCTCCCTCGCCGAGCGATACTCAACCTTAAGCCGGCGCGGCGCAGGCTGCGGTCATGTCGGGGATCGAGCGATACGCGACCGGGATCTGGCTCGACCGCGGGACGATCCGCGTCGCGTCGATCGTCATGGCGTTCGGCGGGCTCGCGCTGATCGGGTACCTGTTGGCGGGCAGCACCGGCACGCTCGACAGCTGGGGACGACCGCTCGGAACGGATTTCTCGAACGTGTGGACGGCCGGCCGCATGGCGCTGGATGGCCGCGCGGCCGAGGTCTACGACCTCGCGGCGCATTACCGGGCGCAGCACCTGGCGCACGCGAGCGACACCGTACCCTTCTACAGCTGGCACTATCCGCCGCCCTTCCTGCTCGTCGCGGCCGCGCTCGCGACGCTGCCCTACCTCGCGGCTCTCGTCGTGTGGCAGCTCTCGACGCTGGCGGCCGCACTCGCGGTCGTGCGCCGCTGCTGCCCCGACCGCGATACGTGGCTGGTCGCGGCCGGCGCGCCCGCCGTGACCGTCTGCCTGACGCACGGGAACAACGGGTTTCTCACCGCGGCCCTGTTCGGCGCAGGCCTGCTCCTCCTCGACGAACGGCCCGTGCTCGCCGGCCTCTGTCTCGGCGCCCTCGCCTACAAGCCGCAGCTCGGCCTCGTGGTGCCGGTCGCGCTCCTCGCGGGCGGATACAGGCGCACGATCGCGGCTGCCGCCCTGACCGCGCTCGCTCTGGTCTTGGCCTCCCGGCTCGCCTTCGGGCCTGAGGTCTGGAGGGCGTTCATCGCCTCGACCGGCGAGACGCGCCGCATCGTGCTGGAGGAGGGCGGCCCGGGCTGGTACACGATCCAGAGCGCCTTCTCGGCCGTCCGGCAGCTCGGCGGCGGCGTGGCGCTGGCCTACGGTGCGCAGGCGCTCGTCGCGGCGGGCGCGCTCGCCGCCACCGCCTTCCTGTGGCGGTCCCGGGCCGCCTTCGAGCTGCGGGCCGCGTCCCTCATGATCGCGGCGCTGATCGCGACGCCCTACGTGCTCGATTACGACATGGCCCTGCTCGGGCCCGCGATCGCGCTCCTCGTGACCCACGGGCAGCGCCGCGGCTTCGCGCGCTGGGAGGTCACGCTGCTCGCGCTCGCGTGGTTCGCCCCCGTCGCGACACGCCCGGCGATGCTTGCGGCCGGGGTCCCGCTCGGCTTCCTGGTCATGACGACCCTGCTCGCGCTGACGGTGCGTCGCGCGGTCGGGGAACGGATCGTCGCGGGCGCTCCGATCAGGAGGACGCCGGTCCCGTCGCTGTGATCTCGACGCGCTCGACCATAGATCTTGGGCATCATCCTTGCGTTCGCGATGCTGACGGGATGTATGATCGCGTACGGGCCGGCATCGACGGCAGAGGAGACCAGCCTTGAGATCGACACGACATCCCGCCTGGATCGGCGCTCTGGCTCTCGCGGCCTTCGGCACCGCAGGTGCCCCGGCCCACGCGCAAGAGCCGATCACGATCGGGCTCATCGTGCCCCTGTCGCCGCCGGGAGACCCGACGGGCGGGCAGCTCATCCGCCGGGGCGCCGAACTCGCGGTCGAGTACTACAACCAGAAGGGCGGCGTGCTCGGACGCCCGTTGCAGCTCTCCGTCCAGGATTCGCAGGGCCGGCCCGAGGGCGGCGTCGCGGCCTACCGCCGCGTCGTCGGCGAGGACAAGGCGATCGCCGTCACGGGCTTCTTCCACTCGTCGGTCAACATCGCGGTTAACGAGCTCGCGAAGAACATGGGCGTCCCGACCATGTCCACGCAGGCCTCCGCGGCCGAGATCACGAGCAAGCGCTACCCGGTGGCGTTCCGCACCCACGCGATCGATCCGTTGCGGGTCGCGGCCTGGCTCGACTTCATGGCGCAGAAGGGCTTCAAGCGCGTCTCGATCGTGGCCGAGACCTCGGATTTCGGCATCGGGCTGACCGAGGAGACGCAGAAGCAGGTCAAGGACAAGAAGCTCGCGATCGAGCTCCAGACGATCAGCTTCGACCGCTCCTCGACCGACCTGACGCCACAGCTCCTCCAGGTGAAGGCCTACAAGCCCGATCTCGTGGTGAATATCGGCGTCGGCCAGCCGATGGACCTCATCATCGACCAGGCGACGACGCTGGGCATCTTGCCCACCACCCCGATGCTGGTCTCCTACGACGCCCCGGCACGGCCGCAGTTCTGGCAGCTCCATCCGAACAACGGCAACGGCATCTACTTCATCGCGTACTACTCACCAAAGGAGAAGCTGTCCGAACTCGGCGAATGGCTCGCCAAGACCTATCAGGCCAAGTACAACGAGGCGCCCGTCTACGGCTCGCTGAACGGGTTCGGAGACATTGCGATCATCGCCCAGGCGGCCACCCAGGCGAAGAGCACGGATCCGAAGGCGATGGTGGCGGCGCTCGAAGGCGGCTCCTTCGAGAGCTGGCCCGACGCGAAGGTCACGTTTCCCAAGGCGGACGGCCCCTACTGGCACAATTGGGCGCCGCCCGTCCTGATCCTGCACTTCACCAAGCCGAACCAGGATTGGAAGGAGGCCGAGGTCGTGATCGAGTACGGCAAGTAGGCCGCGCCACCGTTCCCATCGGCAGCTTTAGTCCATGTTCAGCGCCGAACTCTTCACCCAGTCGCTCATCGCCGGGATCGTCATCGGGATCATCTATGCCCTGATGGCGCTCGGCATCACGTTCATCTACTCGATCGTGAAGATGATCAATTGGGCGATGGGCGAATTCTACATGCTCGGCAGCTTCGTCCAGTATTTCCTGGTCGTAGGGCTGCTGGGTCCCGACCTGTGGTGGGTCGCGGCCTTGCTGTCCGCCGCAGCCGTGTTCCTGGTCGGGTGGCTGATCGAGCCGGTGCTGATCAAGCCGATGTTCACGGGCGGGATCGAGCGGCGGGACGATTACGCGACCGTCGTGACGATCGCGCTCCTGCTCCTCATGCGTAATCTCGCGACCGCGCTGAACGGGCCCTACCAGCGCAGCCCGGGCACCAACCTCGGCACCGTCATGCTGGGCCCGCTGCCGGAGAGCGGGGCGCGGCTCGCGGCCGCGCTCTGCGCGCTCGCCGCGATGGTGCTGTTCTGGGTGCTGCTGAAGAAGACCTGGCTCGGCTTGGCGCTTCGCGCCTCCTCCCAGAGCCGGGTCGGCGTTCAGATCGCGGGGGTCGACATCCTGCGGCTCGACCAGGTGGCCTTCGGGATCGGTGTCGGGCTCGCGGGCGTCGCGGGCGCGCTGCTCGCGCCCGTGTTCCTGGTCTTTCCGACGAACGGGGTCGTCACCACCACCAAGGGGTTCGAGATCATCGTGATCGGCGGGCTCGGCTCCATCCCGGGCGCGGTCGTGGCGGGCATCCTCCTCGGCGTGGCGGAATCGCTCGGCGCGGCCTTCATCTCCTCGCCCTACCAGAACGCCTACGGGTTCGTGCTGCTTCTCGCCGTCCTCCTCATCAAGCCGAGCGGGCTCTTCGGCGAGCGGATGCGGCACGCGTGACGAGCCCTGTCCTGGCCGCGACCGGCCTCGTGAAGCGGTTCGGCGGCTTCACGGCGAATGACGGCGTCGACATCGCGGTCGGGGCGGGCGAGGTCCGCGGCATCATCGGGCCGAACGGCGCCGGCAAGACGACGCTCGTCAACATGATCACCGGGGTCGAGCGGCCGAACGCGGGCGAGATCCTGCTCGGCGGCGCCCCCATCGGGGGCCTCGCGCCGGACGCCATCGCGGCGCGCGGCCTCGTGCGCTCGTTCCAGGTCGCGCGCGTCTTCGGCGACATGAGCCTGGTCGAGAACCTGCTCGTCCCCTACCTGGCGCGGCGGGGCCGGCTCGCCGAGGGCGAGGCGCGGGCGCGCGACCTCATCGGCCGCGCGAACCTCGCCCGGCTGGCGGACGCGCCCGCGAAGACGCTGTCGGGCGGCCAGCGCGTGCTGCTCCAGGTGGCGGCGGGCTTCATGTGCCCGCAGCTCAGCGTCTACGTGCTGGACGAGCCCTTCGCGGGCGTGAACCCGGTCATCAAGGACACGATCCTCGACTTGATCGCGACCGAACGGCGGGAGCGCAACGTGACCTTCGTGGTCGTCAGCCACGAGATGGATATCATGCGCCGCCTCTGCGACCGCATCACCGTGATGGTGGAGGGCCGCGTGCTCCTCGAGGGCACGCTGGAGGAGGTCGCGTCCGACCCGCGGGTCGTGGCGGCCTATCTGGGCAAGCCGCTCAGATGAGCGCGCTTCTCGAGATCGCGGACGCGCATGCCGGCTACACGAGCGGCGTGGACATCCTGCAGGGGCTGACGCTCTCGGTCGCGCCGGGCAGCCTCACGCTCGTGATCGGGCCGAACGGGGCCGGCAAGTCGACGCTGCTCAAGACCGTGTTCGGCTTCCTGCGCCCGCACCGGGGCGAGATCGCGTTCAAGGGCGAGCCGATCGGCCGGCTCGGGCCGGCCGAGATCAAGCGGCGCGGCATCGCGTATGTGCCCCAGGAGATCAACGTCTTCCCGCTGCTGACGATCGAGGAGAACCTGCGCATGGGCGGCTGGCTGCTGCGGCGCGACCCGGCCGGGCTGAGGCGGCAGATGGACAAGATCTACGCGAGCTTCCCCGCGCTGGCCGGGCGGCGGCGGGAGGCGGCCGGCAACCTCTCCGGCGGCCAGGGCCGGATGCTGTCCGTCGCCCGCGAGATGATGACGGAGCCGGCCCTGATGCTCGTCGACGAGCCGACAGCCGGCCTCGCGCCGAACCTCGTCGACCAGGTCTACGCGCACCTCCAGACGGCGCGGCGCGTGCTCGACGCCACGATCCTCCTCGTCGACCAGAACGTGGACGACGCGATCGCGCAGGCGGACACCGTCTACATGGTCAATCTCGGACGGATCAAAGCCGAGGGACCGGCGGCGTCCTTCCCGCCGGAGCGGGTCAAGGCGCTCGTGCAGGAATGCCTGCTCGGATGAGCGCGCTCTCGGCTCGCCGGCTCTGGCTGCCCATCCTCCTCGCGCTGGCGTGCGCGGCCGCGATCCTCGTCCTGTCGCGGTTCCTCGGTGAGTACGGCGTCCACGTCCTCAACACGAGCCTCTACTACGTGATCCTGGCGGCGAGCTGGAACGTGCTCGCGGGCTTCACGGGCCGCTTCTCGCTGGCGCACCAGGCCTTCGCGGCGATCGGCGCCTACACGTCGGGCCTGCTCGCGACGCGCTACGACCTGCCGCTCTGGGTCACGATCCCGGCCGCGGTGCTGGCCGCCATCCTGCTCGGGTTCCTGCTCGGCCGCCTCGTACTGCGGATGCGCGCGGTCTATCTCGCGATCGCCACCTGGGCCTTCGCGGAGACGATCCACATCCTGCTCACCGCCGCCTACGCGATCACGCGCGGCGAACTCGGCCTGTCCGTGCCGCCGGTCTTCTCGGACATGGACCCGCGCAGCTACCTCTACCTGTTCACCGGGCTCGCGGTCGTTTCGGTGCTCGGCCTCCACGCCTTCGTGCGCTCGCCGCTCGGCTACTTCATGCGCGCGATCCGCGACGACGAGCTGCGCGCGCAGAGCCTCGGGGTCGACACGGTGGCGATCAAGACGCTCGTCTTCACGGTGACGAGCGGCGTCGCGGGTCTCGCGGGCGCGTTCTACGGCCATTACGTCGTGGTGCTGAGCCCGCAGATCGCGGATTTCAGCGAGATGGCGAAGATCATCGTGATGGTGGTGGTCGGCGGGTTCGGCTCCTTCGTGGGGCCGCTCATCGGCGCGCCGCCTGTGCAGATCCTGAGCAGCTACCTCGCTAAATACGGCGAGTGGGACATGGTGATCTTCGCGGTCGTGGTGATCGGGTTCATGCGCTTCAACCCCGGCGGCCTCGTCGATCTCGTCCGGGCGGGTTGGCGGCGGGTTCGGCCGACGAGGAGTTAGCGATGGAGCACCTGCCGGAGGCCGATGCCGAGACCGCGGCGTTCTTCCGCGACTGGCTGGAGACCTTCTCCGGCTATGTGCGGGAGGTGGACTACGCGGCCGCAAGGCCGCTCTTCCACCCGGACGTCCTCGCCTTCGGGACGCATAACGACGTCATCTCCGGCCTCGACACCTGGATCGCCACGCAGTGGGACAACGTCTGGCCGAAGACGACCGATTTCGACTTCCAGCTCGACCGCACGCGCATCCTGGCCTCGCCGGACGGCGCCATGGCGAGCGTGCTCGCGCCCTGGACGAGCACCGGCTACCACCCGGACGGCACACCCTTCGACCGTCCGGGCCGGGCCACGATGATCTTCGCGAAAGGCCCGGACGGCTGGCTCTGCATCCACTCGCACATGTCGCTGAACCGCGGCGTCCCCCAACAGAGCCACGCGGAGCGCCCGGTGAAGGCTTGGTAGGGCCGGACGTGTGGCCGCATCGATTCCAGCTCGCCGCGGGAACCCTCTCCCATCGGCAGAGGGTTCCCGCGCCAAATTCTGAACTCCATCGAAGACAATTGCCGGCCTCGTTATACCAGCCCGCCGCTGACGTGCCAGGTCTGGCCGGTCACGTAGGAGGCTGCGGGCGAGGCGAGGAACGCGAGCACGGCCGCGACCTCGTCGGGGCGTCCGCGCCGGCCGAGCGGGATCGCCGCGACGGTTCGGGCGATGGCGTCCGCCCCGAGCTTGCCCTGCGAGGGCGTGTCCTTCTCGATGAGGCCAGGCGCGACCGCATTGACGCAGATCCCGTCCGCGGCGAACTCGCGCGCGAGGAGCTTCACCACGGCTTCGAGCGCCGCGCGGCCGATCGCGGTCGCGGCGAAGGGTTCGAGGTCGTGGCGGATCGCGTGCGCCACGAAGGACGAGACGGCGACGACCCGCGGGTCGCGTCCCGCCGCGAGCAGGGGGCGGCACGCCTGGACGAGGCGGAGGAACGCGCCAGCGGACCCGTCGGCCGCCGTAAGGATCGCGTCGGCCGGAAGTTTCGTGGCGGAGCCGCGGGCGGCGTGTCCCGCGACGGACACGATCGCGTCGAGCCGGCCGAA
>CAHJXE010000008.1 GCA_903644085.1 Hyphomicrobiales bacterium | reverse complement strand
GAGACGGGTCGGGCCGGGACCGCCGAACCGCGCGGATTCGCAGCCAGCCAGCGCCGTCGCCGAAAGGACGATGAGGGCGAGGCGCTCTGGACGAAGGATCATGACGAGAAGCCGCATCCCGGTTTCGTGCGCGTCCGACGTGCCAGAGAGAGGCTGAGGCCCGGCTGAACGGTTCTCCTCCTCTAGAGCATGATCCACGAACGTGGGAACCGGTTTCGGCAGATCGACGTCGTGGCAAGACGTGACCTAGCGCGTCGCCTCCCGCATCGGCTCCGGCCGGCGGACGTTCTGGTAGATGAAGCGGAGCGCTTCGCCGACCGTGTTGCGCCATACGCCGAAGCTGTGGATCCCGTCGACGACACGGTACTCGGCCGGCCAGTTATGCTCGCGCCAGATCTTGTAGAGGTTGGCCGCGTGCCACTCGATCATGAAGTCGTCGTGGTCGCCGGAATCGATGTAGAGCGGGATGACTTTCTTGCTCGCGTAGAAGGCGTCCAGCAGCGTCGGGTAGTTCAGCGACGTCCAGATCGAGGGATCGTAGGTGTCGCCGAAGACGCCGACCCGGCGCGCCGACGAGGTCGCGGGCGGCTCGGGCACGTAGATCGCCGGGCTCATCAGCGCCATCGCGGCGAACATGTCGGGGTGCTTCAGCACGAAGCGGAGCGAGCCGTAGCCACCCATCGATTCGCCGCCGATGACCCGCCCCTTGCCGTCGGCAAAAACCCGGTAGCTGCGCTCGACCTCCGGGACGAGGTCGGCCAGGAAGGCCGTCTCCATCTTCTCCTTGCGGTCGACGTACCACGTCGTGTTCGCCTCGGGCATGATGATGACGGTCGGCGGGATCTCGTGCGCCGCGATCAGCGCGTCCGCCGCCTGGTCGACATGGCCCTTCGCGACCCACTCATTCTCGTCGCCAGCGTTGCCGTGCAGGAGGTACATGACCGGGTAGCGCAGCGTCCCGTTCTCGTACCCATCCGGCAGGTAGACGTTGTACGCCCACTCGCGGCCGAGCGACTCCGAGCGGAAATGGCGCGACACCACGCTGCCCGCCTGCGCGACCCCCGCGACGCAGAGCGCCACGGTCACGGCTGCAGCCCTCCAGATGGATCTTGCCGGCATTCGGTCCTCCCACATTCTCGTTGTGGGCCGGATGGTAGCGGATCAGACGGCGCGCGCCACCATCATCTTCTTGATCTCCGCGATGGCCTTCGCGGGATTCAATCCCTTGGGACAGGTATTCGCGCAGTTCATGATCGTGTGGCAGCGATAGAGCCGGAACGGATCGTGGAGGTGGTCGAGCCGATCGCCCGTGCCCTCGTCGCGCGAGTCGATCAGCCAGCGATAGGCCTGAAGCAGGGCCGCGGGTCCGAGGAACCGGTCGCCGTTCCACCAATAGCTCGGGCAGGACGTCGTGCAACAGGCGCACAGGATACACTCGTAGAGCCCGTCGAGCTTGGTGCGCTCGTCCGGCGTCTGTTGCCACTCCTTCTCAGGCATCGCGGTCTCGGTCTGGAGCCACGGCTCGATCGAGGCATGCTGCGCGAAGAAGCTCGTGAGATCCGGGACGAGGTCCTTGATCACCGGCATGTGCGGCAGCGGATAGATCTTGATGACGTCGGTCTTGCAGTCGTCGATGCCGAGCGTGCAGGCGAGCGTGTTCTGCCCCATGATATTCATGGCGCAGGACCCGCAGATGCCCTCGCGACAGGACCGTCGAATCGTCAGCGTCGGGTCGATCTTATTCTTGATCCACAGGAGCGCATCGAGCACCATCGGACCACAATCGTCACGGTCGACATAGTAGGTGTCGATCGCGGGGTTCTTCCCGTCATCCGGGTTCCAGCGATAGATTCGGAACTCCTGCAGCTTCGTCGCGCCTTGCGGCTTCGGCCAGATCGTGCCGTCCGTGTAACGGGAGTTCTTGGGAAGTTGAAATTGGGCCATCTCAGTAAACCCGCGCCTTGGGCTCAATATAACCTATGTCGTTCGACATCGTGTAAGTGTGAACCGGCCGATAATCGATCGACACATCCTTCTTGTCCTCGTCGATCCAAGCGAGCGAATGCTTCATCCATTGCTGATCGTCGCGGTCCGGGAAATCCTCGCGGGCGTGAGCGCCGCGGCTCTCCTTGCGGTTCGCTGCGCTCTCCATCGTGACGACGGCCTGGACGATCAGGTTCTCGAACTCGAGCGTCTCGATCAGATCGGTGTTCCACACGAGGGTACGGTCTGTGACGCGGATATCGCTCTGACCACCCCACACCTCCTTGATGAGCCCTCTGCCCTCTTCCAAGACCTCGCCGGTACGGAAGACGGCGCAATTATTCTGCATCGTACGCTGCATCTTGTCCCGCAACACGGCCGTCGGCGTACCGCCGCTCGCGTGCCGGGCGCGGTCGAGCCGGGCCAGCGATTTGTCGGCGGAATCGGCCGGGAGTTCGCGTTGACGCCCGCCTTTCTCGACGACCTCGGCGCAGCGCAGGGCCGCCGCACGGCCGAACACCACGAGGTCGATGAGTGAGTTCGAACCGAGGCGGTTCGCCCCATGGACGGACACGCAAGCCGCCTCGCCGATCGCCATGAGGCCCGGCACGATGTGGTCGGTGTCAGAGCCCTTCAGGGTCACGACCTCGCCGTGATAGTTCGTCTGAATGCCACCCATGTTGTAGTGGACGGTCGGGATCACCGGGATCGGCTCCTTGGTGACGTCGACGCCCGCGAAGATCTTCGCGCTTTCCGAGATGCCCGGCAGGCGCTCGTGCAGGATCTTCGGGTCGAGATGGTCGAGATGCAGGTGGATGTGGTCCTGGTTACGGCCGACGCCGCGGCCTGCCCGGATCTCCATCGTCATCGAGCGCGAGACGACGTCGCGCGACGCGAGGTCCTTTGCGGAGGGTGCATACCTCTCCATGAAGCGCTCGCCCTCGGAATTCGTGAGGTAGCCGCCCTCGCCCCGTGACCCCTCAGTAATGAGGCAGCCCGCGCCGTAGATGCCGGTCGGGTGGAACTGGACGAACTCCATGTCCTCAAGCGGCAGCCCGGCGCGAAGCACCATCGCGTTGCCGTCGCCCGTGCAAGTATGGGCCGAGGTCGCGGAGAAGTAGGCGCGGCCGTAACCGCCCGTCGCCATGATGGTCATGGCGGCGCGAAAACGGTGGATCTCGCCCGTTGCCATGTCGATCGCGATGACACCCCGGCAGCGACCCTCGTCATCCATGATGAGATCGATCGCGAAATACTCGATGAAGAAGTTCGTCTGGTTACGGACAGCTTGCCCGTAGAGAGTGTGCAGGATCGCGTGACCAGTACGGTCGGCTGCCGCGCAGGTACGCTGTGCTGTGCCCTTGCCGAAATTCGTCGTCATCCCGCCGAAGGGGCGCTGGTAGATCTTGCCCTCGTCCGTGCGGGAGAAGGGCACGCCCCAATGCTCGAGCTCGTAGACGGCCGCGGGCGCGTTGCGCACGAGGTACTCGATCGCGTCCTGGTCGCCGAGCCAGTCCGACCCCTTGACGGTGTCGTACATGTGCCAGCGCCAATCGTCCGGCCCCATATTGCCGAGCGAGGCGGAGATGCCGCCCTGCGCCGCGACCGTGTGTGAGCGAGTCGGGAACACCTTGGAGATGCAGGCCGTGCGAAGGCCCGCCTCGGAACAGCCGACCGTCGCGCGCAACCCCGCACCGCCCGCGCCCACGACGACGACGTCGAAGGTATGGTCGATGATCGGGTAGGCATCCCCGTTGACCTTGGGACCGGCGGATCCGTTCGTCGCGCCGTTATGGCCGGCTGTGCCGGTAGAACCGTTCGTGGCCATGTGCGAAAATCCTAGAGGGGCGGCAGCGGCACCCGGCCGAAGCTGATCTTGAGGATCGAAAAAAGGCAGGTCGCGGCGATCAGGATCACGAAGAAGGTGTTCGCTATGCCGGCCGCGAACTTCGGCATCCGCTCGTGGACGTAATCCTCGATCACCGTCTGCAACCCCAATCTCATATGGGTAGTGACGGAGATCACGAGAAGGGCGAGGAGGATCGCGACGAGCGGGTTCGACACGATGCGGATCGCATCCGGCCAGGGACGACCGGCGACGCTCGCCACGATGATCACGAAGGCGATCGCGAGGGGCACATTCGCGATCGCCGTCAGGCGATGCAGGTACCAGTGTTCCACGCCGTGATGGGCGGCCCCGAGACCCGCGACCCGCCGGAGCGGTGTACGCATGTCGACGCGCGTGTCGGCTCGAGTATCGGACATGGTCGGTTCCTCAGCGTAGCACGAAGGCGACGATCCAGATCAGGACCGTCAGGACGCTGGATCCGACGAGCGTGTATTTCGCCATCGCGATGCGGGTCCCCGGCTCGAAACCGATCCCCGTATCCCATACGAGATGGCGCAACCCGCCCAACATGTGATGCATGAGCGTCCAGGTATAGGCGAACAGGATCAGAAGCCCGATCGGCGTCCCGAAGAACCAGGACACTCGGTCATAGGCGACCGGTCCCGACGCCATGGCGAGCAACCAGACCGCCACCATGAAGGTGCCACCGTAGAGGCCGATCCCGGTAATGCGGTGGAAGACCGACATCCCCATCGTCCAGGTCCAGCGATAGATCTGGAGGTGTGGCGAGAGCGGACGGGCCGCGAGCTTGGCCTGAGCCATCGTGTTCTCCAGGTCACCGGATCCTGGCGACGATCGGGGTTGCCTCGTGTCGACAACCGAACCGGCATCCAGTTTGCGCGGCCGAGAAGTGTTGGACCTAGTTTTGATTCATTACAATCCGTTTCTGAGAGACCTATCCTTCGCGTATTGCGAAGGATAGGTCTCCTGAGACATGCCGTTCGACCTGACCGATCTCAGCCTGTTTCGCCATGTGGTCGAGGCTGGGTCGATTACGCATGGCGCAGAGCGAGCACATCTGGCGTTGGCGGCCGCCTCGACCCGGGTGCGTGCTATGGAGGAGTCGCTGGGAGCGTCGCTCCTGGTCCGGTCCCGGACGGGCGTGACGCCGACGCCCGCCGGACATACCCTCCTTCAACACGCGCGAACGATCCTCGCCCAAGCGGAGCGGATGCGCGAGGATCTTGGCGCCTATGCGGGCGGCCACGGGGCGCAGTTGCGCATCCTCTCGAACACGAACGCTCTGACTGAATTCTTGCCCGAGGCGCTGTCGGCCTACTTGGCGGGCAACCCGAAGATCTCCGTCGACCTGGAGGAGCGGCTCTCGGACGAGATCGTGGGCCTCGTCGCCGAGGGCGCGGCGGAGATCGGCATCGTGGCGGGGACCGTCGATACGGGCTCGCTCGAGACCTACCCATTCCGGTCAGATCAGTTCGTCGTCGTCGTGGCGCGCGATCACAGGTTCGCGACGATGCAGGCGATCGGCTTCGCGGACGTGCTCGACGAGGATTTCGTCGGGCTCGACCGGGCAAGCGCGCTCCAACGTTTTCTCGCCGGGCGCGCGGCGCGGCTCGGGCGCACGATCAGGCTCCGCGTCCAGCTGAGGAGCTTCGACACCGTCTGCCGCCTCGTCGAGAGCGGCGTCGGGATCGGGATCGTGCCGGAGACGACCGCGCGGCGCGCCAGTCGCTCGGCCGAGATCGCGATCATCCACCTCCAGGACGCCTGGGCGGTGCGGGATCTCACGATCTGCGTGCGTAGCATGGCGGGGCTCTCGCCACAGGCCCGCGGGCTCGTCGCGCATCTGCGCAAGCCGGCAGATCCCGGCCCAAGCCCTGAGAGCCGGCTCAGCCGAATGCGGTAAGCGCGTTCGGGATTGCCAAGCCGCGCCGCAAGCAGGCGGCCGCGACCGTATTGCGGAGTAGACATGCGATCGTCATCGGGCCGACGCCACCCGGCACCGGCGTGACCGCGCCCGCGACCTCGACCGCCTCCGCGAAAGCGACATCGCCCAAGAGGCTCGGCCCGTCGCCAGGCTCCGCCACCCGGTTGATACCGACATCGATCACCGTCGCGCCCGGCTTGATCCAGTCGCCCCGCACGAATTCAGGCCGGCCGATCGCCGCGACCAAGATGTCGGCTCGGCGGCACAGATCGGCCAGGTCGCGGGTTCGCGAATGCGCGACCGTGACCGTGCAGCTCTCGGCGAGCAGCAGCTGCGCCATCGGCTTGCCGACGATGTTCGACCTCCCGAGCACCACCGCATCGAGACCGTCGAGAGAGGGCGTGACACTCTTTACCAGCATGAGGCAGCCAAGCGGCGTGCAGGGGACGAGACCCGGCGTGCCGGTTGCCAGCCGCCCGGCGTTCACGGGGTGGAACCCGTCCACGTCCTTCGCGGGGTCGATCGCGAGGAGTACGGTGCTGGCGTCGATGTGGGACGGAAGGGGAAGCTGAACGAGGATGCCGTCCACCGCGTCATCCGCGTTCAGCATGCGGATCACGTCGAGGAGTTCGGTTTCGGTGACCTCGGGCGGCAGCCGATGGTCGAAGGACCGCATCCCGGCCTCGACCGTCCGCGCCGACTTGTTGCGGACATAGACCCGGCTCGCCGGATGATCGCCGACGAGCACCACCGCCAGGCCGGGCGTGAAACCATGTGCCGAGAGGTCGCGGACGGCCTCGGCGACTTCTGTGCGCAGGGCATCCGCGACGGCCTTTCCGTCGATGACCCGCGCGCTCACGAGACCGTCCTCGACAATCCTCAGATCACGGCCGGGTAGACGTAGAGGTCGATGACCCTCTGGATGAAGAAGATGATGAGCAAGAGGATGATGGGCGAGATGTCGACGCCGCCGAGGTTCGGCATGAAGCGACGGATCGGACGCAGCGCAGGCTCCGTCACCGCGTAGACGAAGCTGCCGATCGAACGCACGACCTCGTTTCGCGTATTCACGACGTTGAAGGCGACCAGCCAGCTCAGGACCGCGGACGCGATCAGGATCCAGACGTAGAGCTGCAGAGCCAGCATGATGACGTCGAGCAGCGCGCGCATGTTCGCCGATACATTGAGAAGATCGGGAGCGATGTAGCGGTCGCGGGGCCAGTCCACAACCCGGCATGGACCGGCTCTCTAGAGCCGGAGCGTCGCGGGAGCGAGCGGATTGTCGGTGAGCGCCGCCGCGTCGGGGGCGTCGACACGAGGCCGGCCGACGAACGCGTCCCAGAGCCGCTCGATCGCGGTACGCGAGACGTCCTCGACGATCATGACGAGCCGCGAACGCCGGTCCGGGTCCGGCCAGACCGGCAGCACGGCCGGCACGTGCAGGACGTGCTGGACGCCGTGGATCACGACCGGCTGATCCGGCCGATCCGCGAACGCGATCAGGCCCTTGAGCCGCAGGATCTTCGGCCCGAAACTGGACCGCACGAGATCGAGGAACATGTCGAACGCCCCATGATCGATGGGGCGCTCGGCTGTCAGGACGAAGGCCTGGATCCGCGCGTCGTGACGGTTGACGTCGCGGGCATCCGACGTTTGGGAATCGTCCGCCTGCTCGACCGCTTCCGCTTGCAGCCAGTCGCGCACGGCGGCGGGCTTAGTCCCGAGATCGAACAGGTGCCCGTCGAGAGTCGGGCCGGGCGGCAGGTCGCCGTCCCGCGAACGGCGAATCTCCGCATGCCCGTTCACTTCGCGCAGGTGACGCTCGACGTTGTTCGCCGCGGTAGGATCGTCGAGGAGGTCCGCCTTGGTGAGAACGAGGGTATCCGCGACCGCGACCTGACGGCGTGCCTCGGGGAAGCGCTCAAGGCTCGATGGTCCAGTCAGCGCGTCGACGAGAGTCACGACGCCCGCGATCGCGTATCGCAGCGACAGGTATGGGTGGTAGAGCACGGCGGCGAGAACCGGCGCGGGGTCGGCGAGGCCAGTGGTCTCGATCACCATCCGCCGGAATGGCGCGATGCGCCCGTTATCGCGTCGGCGCAGAAGGTCTTCCAGCGTACTGACTAGGTCGCCGCGCACTGTGCAGCACAGGCACCCCGCCGAGAGCAGGATCATGTCGTCGTCGACCCGCTCGACGAGCAGGTGGTCGAGCCCGATCTCGCCGAACTCGTTGATGATCACGACGGTGTCGGACAGGGCCGGGTCCGCCAGCCAGCGGTTCAGCAAGGTCGTCTTGCCTGAACCGAGAAATCCCGTGAGGATCGTGAGCGGGATCGGGTCGGGGCGTCCCGCCGCTACCCTCTCCGAACTCACTCCTCCGGCTTCGGCTGAACCGAGCGCTTCGCCGCAGCTTTGGCGGCCGGCGTGGGTTGCGCTTTGACCGACCCGGACTGCACCTTCGCGGTGCGCTCGGGCGCAGGCTTCCTGGGCACGTAGGCCGGCTTCGCGGCCGCGCCACGATCCGGATTTACGCCGTCCACCACCGGCGCGGCCGCGCTGTCCCGTGCCTCGATCGCGCCAAGGCGGGGCCGCGCAGTCCCACGCGCGCCGATGGCGCCCGGCTTCGGCTTCACGTCGACAGCGGGCTTGGGGTCGAGGTTACCCTGCAATGCCGTGCGGCTCGATGGCTGAACGGCCGCTTTCAGCGTCTCGATCCTGCCGCTCGGCGCCATGATCGCTGACGGCGGCGTGTCCGTGAAAGCCTGGGCGGAGGGCGGCACCGCGCCGGAACGCCCGAGCAGTTTCGTCCGCACCGACCTCGAGGCGATCCGCGCGGCCGGTGAGATGGCCGGTCCGTCCGGCGCCGTCTCGGGTGTGGCGCCGATCCAGATCGGGAGCGGCGTGAACTCGACCCGGGGACCGAGCGTGCGGCGTCCACCGAGCACGGCCGCGTTGCTGCCGGACGCCGTCGAGAAACTCGACTGCGAGAACAAGGCCGCGATCGGGTTGTCGCTGTTTCCCGACGGAGCTTGGCTCACGACGATCGCGCTCTCGTCGTCGGCCTCGGGCTGCTTGCGATTCGGATTGCACACGATCGGGCGCATGTTGGGCGGCGACATCGCCGCGGACGGCGGCAGGCTCTCCAGCTGCTGCGCCCCCCAGCCGCCACCTGTGTTGAAGCCCTGGTCGAACAGGTCGGCCGCCCGGAGGTCGCGCTCGCGGGCAGACGGATAGCCCATCACGACCGTGATGAGCCGACGGCCGTTCTGGGTGGCGCTCGCTACCACGTTGAACCCGCCCGCGCAGATAAAGCCTGTCTTCATGCCATCCGCGCCGGGATAGCGCCCCAACAAGCCATTGTGGTTGCGGATGATCTGAGGGCCGAGCTTCAGCGCGCCAATGTGGAACAGGCTCTCTTGCTCGGGGAACTCGCGCAGGAGCGCGCGGGCGAGCACCGCCATGTCGCGCGCCGAGGTCTGCTGGCGTTCGTCCGGCAGGCCGTTCGGGTTAAACCAGCGGCTCTCGCGCATGCCGAGGCGGCGCGAGGCGTCGTTCATCAGCTCGGCGAAGCCGTCGACCGAACCGCCGAGGTTCTCGCCGATCATCATCGCGATGTCGTTCGCCGATTTCACCATGATGATCTTGAGCGCGTTATCAAGCGTCACCTGGGTGCCCGGCCTGAACGCCATCTTCGATGGCGGCTCGGCGGCGGCACGCGCCGACAAAGTCAACGGTGTGCTGAGCGAGACTTTGCCTTGTCGCACGAGATCGAGCGCCACGTAGACAGTCATCAACTTGGTGATCGAGGCCGGGTACCAGGGATCGGTCGCCCGATCCGCGTGCAGCACGCGACCGCTCTCCACGTCGACCACGAGAGACGGCGTGGCCGCCCCCGCGCCCGTCGCGACCGTGAGCCCGAGCCATGCAAAGGCGATCGGGACGGCTCGGCGCAGCATGCAATGAACTCCGACACACGACCGCGGCTTCGAGGCCGACGAATCGTCCAATCCATGCGATGTCGGCATGGTACCTCTCGTCTTGTTGGCTTGAGCTTATCGGGTCATAGGTGGCGACAGCAAGGCGATAGAGCGCTCGGTACGAAGGCATGGATGTCGGGCTTCTCTGGGTGCCGGCGACACTCGTCGCCTCTGCGGGCCAGGTCGCCCGCAACACCATGCAGCGGCGACTGACCGAGCTCATCGGCACGGTGGGGGCGACGCAGGTCCGCTTCCTCTACGGCTTCCCGTTCGCCCTCGTGTTCCTCGCGCTCGTTCTCGGCACGACGGACGAGTCACTGCCCGTGCCCGGCCCCGGGTTCGCGGGCTTCATGCTTCTGGGAGCCGCGACCCAGATCGCCGCGACCGCGCTCATGCTGGGCGCGATGCGCGAGCGCTCCTTCTCGGTCGTGACGGCGCTTCTCAAGACCGAGCCGGTTCTCCTCGCGCTGTTCGGTTTCGCGGTACTGGGCGACCGTCTATCGGTGCCGGTCGTCGCGGCGATCCTGGTCGCGACGGCGGGCGTCGTGGTGATCTCCTGGACGTCCAGGACCGCGACCGACCTCGCCCAGAGCGGCATCCGGCCGATCGCCTTCGGGATCGCGGCGGGTGCGTGCTTCGCGCTCTCGGCGGTCGGCTTTCGCGGCGCCATCTTGGCGCTCGATCACGGCTCGTCGCTGGTGCGGGCCTCGACGGCGCTCGCCTGGAGCCTCGTCCTGCAGACGGCGCTCCTCCTCGTGTGGCTCGCCTTGTTCGACCGTCCCGCCCTCATGGGGAGCTTTCGCGAGTGGCGTTCCTCGATCGCGGCCGGCTTCGTGGGCGCGGCAGCATCGCAGTTCTGGTTCATCGGTTTCGCGCTGACGGCGGCCGCGAATGTCAGGACGCTGGCGCTGGTCGAGGTCGTGATGGCCCAGGTCGTCTCGCGACGCGTGTTCTCGCAGGCGACCTCGCGGCGCGAACTCGCTGGCGTGGCGCTCGTGGTGGCGGGCGTGCTCGCGCTGCTTGTCTCTGCCCGTTGAGCGCCCGGTCGGCTACTCGGTCGGGCTTCTCGCCTGGATCGCGAGTGCGTGAAGCCCGCGGCTGAACGCCCCGGCGAGAAGCGTGTTGACGAGGCGGTGCCGCTCGATGCGGCTCTTGCCAGCGAACGCCTCCGCCACGACATCGATCCTGAAATGCGTCTCCCCACCTTCACGCCAGCCGCCGTGTCCGGCATGCTGCGCCGACTCATCCTCGACGCTCAGGCGGACCGGACGGAGTTCCCGCGTCAGGGTTTCGGTCATCCAATCGTGCAACGTCATCGTTCGACCTTATCGATCCGTCGCCACGGCGCTTGCCGCCCGGCCAAGCGCTCCTCCATAGTCTGACCGGCATGGATCTCAACTCGCCCTACTTCGACCGCATCCGAATCAGACCGACCTGCGATGAGCCGCGTCGCAGCACGGAGCCCGGCTGCGATCGTGCGGGCTGCATGGAGCCGGGCCTGCATCGTGCGCCCAAGGGACGGGGCAACGAGGGTCAGTACTGGCGTTTCTGTCTCGCGCACGTGCGAGAGTACAACGCCTCCTACAACTACTTCGACGGCATGCCGGACGAGGCGGTGGTCGAATACCAGAAGGATGCGGCCGTCGGGCACCGTCCGACGTGGACGATGAGCGTCAACGGCGGACGCCAGCGCAGACGCAACGGTGCGCCCTCGCCCGAGAATTTCGACTACCTCGATCCGCTGGGCGTCATGCGTTCGGCGGGCTTCGAGGGCGCCCGTCGCGCACCCGAGCCTGCAAAGCCGCGCCGTCCGGGCCCCGTGCTGAAGGCGCTGGAGACGATGGGTCTCGAGGAGCACGCGGACGCGGCGGCCATCAAGGCCCAGTACAAGTCGCTCGTGAAGCGCTTCCACCCGGACGCACACGGGGGCGACCGGTCCTTCGAGGATCGTCTTCGTGACATCATCCGAGCTCACGACACGCTGAAGGCCGCGGGTTTGTGCTGAGCAAGTTGCACGCGTGAGCGGTCGTCGCCAAATTGCGCGGACCCGGCCACGACGTTAAAGACTTGGACAACGTTTCGTCCGTGGCGCTCGCGGCGGGGTCATGGCTTGAGCGCCGCCGACCAAAGCGTCGCCGACCAAGAGGCTTCTTATGCTCGTCACCAACGGCTCTGTTCCCGGCGTACCGGACATGAAAGTGTCGGTCTCGCAGGTCTTCGGCTTCAAGTCGGACTTGGAGGTGCCCGCCTACGCGACCGCGGAGGCGCATGTCCCGGACGTCGATCCGGACTATCAATTCGATCCGCCGACGACGCTCGCGATCCTGGCCGGGTTCTCGCGCAACCGCCGCGTCATGGTCACGGGCTATCACGGCACCGGCAAGTCGACCCATATCGAGCAGGTCGCGGCGCGGCTGAACTGGCCCTGCATCCGCATCAACCTCGATAGCCACGTGTCGCGCATCGACCTCGTGGGCAAGGACGCGATCGTTCTGAAAGAGGGCAAGCAGGTGACCGAGTTCCGCGACGGCATCCTGCCCTGGGCCTACCAGAACAACGTCGCGCTCGTGTTCGACGAGTACGATGCCGGGCGGCCGGACGTCATGTTCGTGATCCAGCGCGTGCTGGAATCCTCGGGCCGGCTCACCCTGCTCGACCAGAGCCGCGTGATCCGCCCTCACCCGGCATTCCGGCTCTTCGCGACCGCGAACACGGTCGGGCTCGGCGACACGTCCGGGCTCTATCACGGCACGCAACAGATCAACCAGGCGCAGATGGATCGGTGGTCCATCGTGACGAGCCTCAATTACCTGGCGCATGACGAGGAGGTGGAGATCGTCCTGTCCAAGGCGCATCACTATCGTGACGCCAAGGGTCGCGACATCGTGGGCAAGATGGTGCGGGTCGCCGACCTCACCCGCAACGCCTTCACCAACGGCGATCTCTCGACCGTAATGTCGCCCCGCACCGTGATCACCTGGGCGGAGAACGCGGAGATCTTCTCCGATATCGGTTTCGCTTTCAGGGTGACGTTCCTGAACAAGTGCGACGAGTTGGAGCGCTCGCTCGTGGCCGAGTTCTACCAGCGCTCCTTCGGTAAGGAATTGCCGGAAAGCGCGGTCAACGTCGCGCTGAGCTGAACGGACCTTCCACGTTGAGCGACGTCCCGGAGCGATCGTTCGAGTATCTGCCATGACCATCTCCAATCGGAAGCCTGGCGAGCGCAAGGAAGCGCCGAACGAGCCGCTCAAGCGCTCGATTGCCGGCTGCTTGCGGGCTCTGTCACGCCACCCCGAGCTGGAGGTCACCTTCGCGTCCGACCGGCCCTCGCTTTCGGGCGAGCGGGCGCGTCTGCCCGATCCGCCGCGCAAGCTCGATGCGGGCGACATCGCGATCGTGCGCGGCCACGCGGACGCGATGGCGCTGCGGCTCGCCTGTCACGACACCACCATGCACCGCCGCCTCGCGCCGCAAGGTCAGGCCGCCCGCGCGGTATTCGACGCGGTCGAGCAGGCGCGCGTCGAGTCGATCGGGTCGCGCCGCATGGCTGGCGTCGCGGACAATCTCACCGCGATGATCGAGGACCGTTATCATCGCGGCGGCAAATACGAGGACATCACCGACCGCGCCGACGCGCCGCTGGAGGATGCGGTTGCGCTGATGGTCCGCGAGCGGCTGACCGGCCAGCGACCGCCCGCGGCCGCGACCCGCATCGTCGATCTCTGGCGAGATTTCGTGGAGGAGCGTGCCGGGCGCAACCTCGATGGTCTCATGGAGACGATCGAGGACCAGCGCAGTTTCGCACGCTCGGTGCGCGACCTCCTGTCGTCTCTCGACATGGCGGACGAGTCGGCGCTCGACCGGGACGAGGACGAGAACGACGAGGAGGGCGAGCCCTCGCAGGAGGACGAGGGTAGCGAGGGCGAGTCGGACGAGACCCGCGAGGGCGAGCGGGCCGACATCGACCTGCAGGACGACGCCGCGAACGACTTGGACGAGAGCGCGAGCGAGAGCCAGGATGCGCCTTCGGACGATATGCCGGAAGAGTCGGACGACGCGGATTCCGAGGAGGCCTCCGAATCCTCCCGTCCCCCGCCCGCGCGCGGCAGCGAGGCGCGCGGGCCGGACTACAAGGCGTTCAGCTCCAAGTTCGACGAGATGATCGAGGCCGACGAACTTTGCGATGCGGAGGAATTGACGCGGCTGCGCGCCTATCTCGACAAGCAGCTCTCTCATCTTCAAGGCGTCGTCGGGCGCTTGGCGAACCGCCTTCAACGCCGCCTGATGGCGCAGCAGAACCGCTCGTGGGAGTTCGATCTCGAAGAGGGCGTGCTCGACCCGGCGCGCCTCGTGCGCGTCGTCATCGACCCTCAGCAGCCGCTCTCCTTCAAGCACGAGAAGGACACGCAGTTTCGCGACACGATCGTCACGCTGCTCCTCGATAATTCCGGCTCGATGCGCGGCCGGCCGATCACCGTCGCGGCGACCTGCGCCGACATCCTGGCGCGCACGCTGGAGCGGTGCAGCGTCAAAGTCGAGATCCTCGGCTTCACAACGCGCGCCTGGAAGGGCGGTCAGTCGCGCGAATCCTGGCTGCAATCCGGCAAGCCCGCGAACCCGGGCCGGCTGAACGATCTGCGACATATCGTATACAAGTCAGCGGACGCGCCTTGGCGCCGGGCTCGCAAGAACCTCGGCCTCATGATGCGCGAGGGCCTCTTGAAGGAGAACATCGACGGCGAGGCCCTCGACTGGGCGCACAAGCGGCTGCTCGGACGTCACGAGCAGCGCCGTATCCTGATGGTGATCTCGGACGGCGCGCCGGTCGACGACTCGACCCTGTCGGTCAACCCAGGCAACTACCTGGAGCGCCACTTGCGCTATATCATCGACGAGATCGAGACGCGCTCGCCGGTCGAGCTCATCGCGATCGGGATCGGGCACGATGTCACGCGATATTACCGCCGTGCCGTCACGATCGTGGACGCGGAGGAACTCGGCGGCGTTATGACAGAGAAGCTGGCCGAGCTCTTCGAGGAGACGACCCTGGCGCCCTCGTCGCAGCGTCGATCAGGACAGTCGGGCCGCCGGAAGGCGGCGTAGACTCGTATCGTGGATCAGCCAGCGAAGCGGAACAGGCGCTCGTGCCGCCACGGTCCGCCGAGATATCGCCATAGGTTGAGCCCCTCCCCACGCATCGTGAAGGGCGCGAATCCCGCCTGAAGTTCAGCGAGGAGTGCTCGCGCGGCTTGAGGCGCGACCTTGTTTTGGACCGTGACGTGCGGCGCGATCTTGGCTGAATCCTGCGGCGTCAGCCAATCACGCCATTCGCGGCTGAGCGCCTGCCTCAACGCGACGAGTTCCGGCGAGGCAAACCCGATCGCGACACCGCGACCGAGCGAGCGCGGCGCCGTCGCAGTCAGGTCGAAGGCTTTCTGCTTTTGGCAGATCGCGCCGAGTTCGCGGGCAATCTGGCCGGATTGATCACCCGGCAGGGCATGAAACAGTGTAAGGTGAGCCGGCACGACGTTGCGATCCGGCGGGATATACCTCTGCCGCAGCCCGTCGAGAAATGCGAAGCTCGCGCCATCGAGCGCGAGCGTCAGGATGAGGGGACGGTCCTGGTCGCTCAGAACTTGAGCGTCTCCTTCGCCTCTTCCAGATGCGCGATCCGTCGATCCACGGTCTGGCGGGCGACCGCGTCGACGAGCCCGTCACGCTGGGTCTGAGCCTCCAGGATCTCCTGGTCGAGCGAGTCCGGCGTCAGTTCCTCGAGCGGGGTCGCGCGTTCGGCGAGGACCGTGACACCGTCCGCGCCGATCTCCGCAAAACCACCGCGCACCAGCACGCGCGAGCCTTCGTTCTTGTGGCTCGTCACGACGACGAACCCGGTCTTCAGCGTCGTCATAAAAGGGACGTGTCCGGGCAGGACGGTCATCTCGCCCTCGGTCGCGGGCAGCAGCACCGCCTCGACCTCGCCCGAGAACAGGACCCGCTCGGGCGCGACAAGCTCGAAATGCAGGGTGGCCATCCGACGATCCTAAACGCGACGACGATCGGCCACGAAGCCGGCAAGGAGTCCGATCACGGCGCCGCCGGCCGCGAATGCCCCGATATGCTGCCATTGCCCGGTCGTGATCGATCCGCCCGAGCGCGGCGAGGCAGCCTGGTTCGACTGCACCTCGACCGAGAGCGAGCCGATGCGCAACTCGGCGGCTTCGGGGCGCGTGAGGTAGCCGACAAGGCCGCCGACCACGAGGCCGACGAGCAGGAGGAGAACCTTCATGTTCATCGGATCACGCCTCAGCTTTCAGACGTTCGGCCTTCTCCATCGCCTCTTCGATCGTACCCACCATGTAGAAGGCGGCCTCCGGCAGGTGGTCGTACTGACCCTCGACCAGTCCCTTGAAGCCCTTGATCGTGTCTTCCAGCGCGACGAGCTTGCCGGGCGAACCCGTGAAGATCTCGGCGACGAAGAACGGCTGAGACAGGAAGCGCTCGATCTTGCGGGCGCGCGCAACCGTCAACTTGTCCTCTTCGGATAGCTCGTCCATGCCCAGGATCGCGATGATGTCCTGGAGCGACTTGTAGCGCTGCAGCGTCTGCTGCACCTGGCGGGCCACATTGTAGTGCTCCTCGCCAAGGATCGCGGCGGACAGCATGCGCGAGGTCGAGTCGAGCGGGTCCACTGCCGGGTAGATGCCCTTCTCGGCAATCGAGCGCGACAGGTTCGTCGTCGCATCGAGGTGGGCGAAGGAGGTCGCGGGCGCGGGGTCGGTCAGGTCGTCGGCCGGCACGTAGATCGCCTGAACGGACGTGATCGAGCCTTTGTTCGTCGTGGTGATCCGCTCCTGAAGGTTGCCCATGTCGGTCGCGAGCGTCGGCTGGTAGCCGACCGCGGACGGGATGCGGCCGAGCAGCGCCGACAGCTCGGAGCCGGCCTGCGTGAAGCGGAAGATGTTGTCCACGAAGAAGAGCACGTCCTGGCCCTCGTCACGGAAGTTCTCCGCGACCGTGAGACCTGTCAGCGCCACGCGGGCACGAGCGCCCGGCGGCTCGTTCATCTGCCCGTAGACGAGCGCGCATTTCGAGCCTTCGCCGCCGCCTTCCTTGTTCACGCCGGACTCGATCATCTCGTGATAAAGGTCGTTGCCCTCGCGCGTTCGCTCGCCGACGCCCGCGAAGACCGAGAAGCCGCCATGCGCCTTCGCGACGTTGTTGATGAGTTCCATGATCAGAACGGTCTTGCCGACGCCCGCGCCGCCGAATAGGCCGATCTTGCCTCCCTTCGCGTAGGGCGCCAGCAGGTCGACGACCTTGATGCCGGTGACGAGGATCTGCGCCTCCGTCGCCTGGTCGGCGTAGGAGGGCGCCTCCTGGTGGATGGCGCGCGTCGCCTCGAACGAGATCGGGCCCGCCTCGTCCACCGGCTCGCCGATGACGTTCATGATGCGGCCGAGCGTTCCGGGCCCGACCGGCACCTGAATCGGGGAGCCGGTATCGCGTACCTCCTGACCGCGGGTCAGGCCCTCGGACGTGTCCATCGCGATGCAGCGCACCGTCGATTCGCCGAGTTGCTGGGCGACTTCAAGTACGAGCCGATTGCCCCCGTTGGTGGTCTCGAGCGCGTTCAGGATCTCGGGCAGGTGCCCGTCGAACTGTACGTCGACGACGGCACCGATCACCTGGGTGATGCGGCCTGTCGTGGGGGTCTCGGGAAGCGCGAGGGCGGCTGACATCGTGTGTTCCTTTCGTGTTCTGTTCGGAGCCCGAAGGCCGCCGGATGTTCTCGTTCAGGCGTCGACCAGTTCGAGGCGACGCTCGATCCGCGTGAGCCGCTCCATGCGGCTGTTCAGCCCCGCGACCTGGATTTGGATCTGGCCGAGATGGGTCTCGACCGCCCACACGCGGAGCTTCAGATCGGCGACATCTCTCTCATCAGATCCTGGACGCGCCGGATATGGCGCAAGTGCTCCAGCACCAGATGCCGACCTCGTCCGTCATGGCTCCGACCTCTCGTGCGTCAGCCTATCACAAAGCCTCCGCGCCGGAGATGATCTCGATCAGCTCCTTGGTGATGATCGCCTGACGCGAGCGGTTGTAGATCTGCGTCTGCTTGCGGATCATGTCGCCGGCGTTGCGCGTCGCGTTGTCCATCGCGGACATGCGGGCACCCTGCTCGGAGGCCGCATTCTCGAGGAGCGCGCGAAAGATCTGCACCGCGACGTTGCGCGGCAGAAGGTTCGCCAGGATCTCGCCCTCGTCGGGCTCGTAATCGTAGATCGCATCGCCGGGGGCCACGGTCCCGATCTCGGCTGGGATGAGCTGCTGAGCGGTCGGAACCTGCTGGATGACGGAGCGGAACCGCGAGTAGAACAGGGTCGCGACGTCGAACCCGCCTTCCTCGAAAAGCCGCAGCACCTTGGCGGCGATCATGTCGCCGTCGCCGAAGCCGATCTGCTTCACGGCGCGTAGGTCGACGAGTTCGATGATCTGGCGCTCGAACTGCCGGCGCAGGATGTCGTAGCCCTTCTTGCCGACGCACAGGATCTTGACCGTGCGGCCCTCCCCCATGAGCCGCGTCGCGTGCTCACGCGCCAGCCGGGAGATGGACGAGTTAAACGCGCCGCAGAGGCCACGCTCTGCCGTGCACACGATCAGAAGATGCGTCGTGTCGGACCCCGTCCCGGCGAGCAACCGAGGCGTCTCCGGACCGATCGTGACGCCTGAGGACAGGTTCGTCATCACGGTGCTCATCCGCTCGGCAAAGGGCCGGGCGGCCTCCGCGGCCATCTGCGCCCGGCGCAGCTTCGCGGCCGCCACCATCTGCATGGCCTTGGTGATCTTCTGTGTCGCCTTGACGGACGCGATCCGGTTGCGAAGATCCTTCAGGCTCGGCATGGCAAGCTCGTTTCGGTGCGGTCTCCGGTCATGTCGACCCTACGAGAACGTCTTCGCGAAGGTCTGCACGGCATCCTTCAGCTTCGCTTCCGTGTCGCTCGAGAGGTCTTTCGAGGTGCGGATCGTGTCCATGACCTCCGGCGCCCGGCTGCGGACGGCGCTGAGGAGCCCCGTCTCGAAGGACCTGACCTTCGCGACGGGCAGCTTGTCGAGATAGCCGTTCACGCCGGCATAGATCACGACGACCTGCTCCTCCATCTTCAGCGGCGAGAATTGGGGCTGCTTCAGGAGTTCGGTCAGGCGCGCGCCGCGGTTCAGCAGCTTCTGCGTCGTGGCGTCGAGGTCGGAGCCGAACTGCGCGAAGGCCGCCATCTCGCGGTACTGCGAGAGCTCGCCCTTGATCTTGCCCGCGACCTTCTTCATCGCCTTGGTCTGTGCGGCGGAGCCGACGCGCGACACCGAGAGGCCCACGTTCACGGCCGGTCGGATGCCCTGATAGAACAGGTCGGTCTCCAGGAAGATCTGGCCATCCGTGATCGAGATCACGTTCGTCGGGATATAGGCGGAGACGTCATTCGCCTGGGTCTCGATGACCGGGAGCGCCGTCAACGAGCCCGAGCCCATGGCGTCCGACATCTTGGCCGCGCGCTCAAGCAGCCGCGAATGCAGGTAGAACACGTCGCCGGGATAGGCCTCGCGGCCCGGAGGACGGCGCAGCAGGAGCGACATTTGCCGATACGCGACCGCCTGTTTCGAGAGGTCGTCGTAGGTGATCACGGCGTGCATGCCGTTATCACGGAAGAACTCGCCCATCGCGCAGCCCGCGAAGGGCGCCAAGAACTGCATCGGGGCCGGGTCCGACGCGGTCGCCGCCACGATGATCGAGTACTCGAGCGCGCCGTTCTCCTCCAGCGTCTTGACGAATTGCGCGACCGTCGAGCGCTTCTGCCCGATCGCCACGTAGACGCAGTAGAGCTTCTGGCCCTCGTCGTCGCCCCCGTTCAGCGACTTCTGGTTCAGGATCGTGTCGAGCGCGATCGCGGACTTGCCGGTCTGCCGGTCGCCGATGATCAGCTCGCGCTGGCCACGGCCGATCGGGATCAGCGCGTCGATGGACTTCAGCCCCGTCGACATCGGCTCGTGCACGGACTTACGTGGGATAATTCCCGGCGCCTTCACGTCGACGCGGCGCTTCTCGGTCGAGACGATCGGACCCTTGCCGTCGATCGGGGCGCCGAGCGCGTCGACCACGCGGCCGAGCAGGCCCTTGCCGACCGGCACCTCCACAATATTGCCGGTGCGCTTGACGGTCTGACCCTCGGCGATCTCGCGGTCGGAGCCGAAGATCACGACGCCGACGTTGTCCGTCTCGAGGTTCAGCGCCATGCCCTGGACGCCCGACTCGAACTGCACCATCTCGCCGGCCTGGACGTTGTCGAGGCCGTAGCAACGCGCGATGCCGTCGCCGACGGACAGGACCTGCCCGACTTCCGTGACCTCGGCCTCCTGGCCGAAATTCTTGATCTGTTCCTTGAGAATCGCCGAGATCTCGGCGGCGCGGATATCCATTACCGGGCCTCTTTCATCGCGATGCGTATGGAGTTGAGCTTGGTTTTAAGCGACGCGTCGACCATTCGGGAGCCGACTTTCACCACGACGCCGCCGATCAGCGACGGATCGATCTTGACCGACACGTCGACCTCCGACCCCGCGAGATCGCGCAAGGCCGACTTGATCTCGTCCATCACAGACGCGGACGGTTGCTCGGCAAGCCGGATCTCGGCCGGCACGATGCCCTTCGATCGCGCCACCAGCGCGCGGTAGCCGCGCGCCATCTCGGGCAGCACGAACAGCCGGCGCTTCGACGCGAGGAGCCGGACCAGGTTGGCGGTGAGCCCCCCGATGCCCGCACGCGACATGATCGTCTCGATCGCGGCGATCTGCTGCTCGGAGGTGAAAACGGGCGAGCGAATCAGGCGAGCGAGGTCGTCGCTGTCCGCCACCATGCGGTCGAAGCTGTCGAGATCACCTGATACACGGTCGAGCAAACCCTCATCCCGCGCGAGCTCGAACAGCGCCAGGGCGTATCGTCCGGCGACGCCGAAAACGCCCGGCGCATCGCCTCCCTTCGCACCACGTCTTGCTTCAGCCACCTGTCACTCGTTCCATTCGACAGGGCTCGCCTGATCGCGACTGCCCGTCCGTGGCTCGGAATTATCAAGTCACCCGCGCCAGATCGGGCACGGAACGACCGGCCGAGCCCCTAGCATGTGGGTCCGGGCGCGTGCAAGGCGAGCCGGAGGCCGTGACAGCGAGCGACCCGGCCTCGACGCGGCGTCGAACGGCACCCCGCGGCTTGACGTGGGTGGGGTGATTGCGTAGAGCGCCACGCTTCACGACACGTGCAGGCGATCCTGACGCGGCGGGCGAGCGCGCCCTCGAGGTCACGGCGGTCGTCGGGCGATACACTAGGAAGACATCATGGCCCGCCGCTGCGAACTGACCGGCAAAGCCGTTCTCGTCGGCAACCTCGTCAGCCACTCGAACCGCAAGACGAAGTGCCGCTTCCTGCCGAACCTCGTCAACGTGACGTTGATCTCGGAGGGCCTGGGGCGTTCGGTGCGGCTGCGCATCACGGCCCATGCGTTGCGCTCGGTGGAGCATCGCGGCGGCCTCGACGCGTTCCTCGCCAAGGCGTCGGACGGCGAGCTGTCGCTGCGCGTGCGTCGGATGAAGCGCGAGATCGCCGAGAAGATCGCGGCGTAAGCCAACCTTTAGCGGGCGAGGCTCAGGCCCGCTCGCGCTCTAGCCGTCCGATCCGGTCGGACATGGCATGAAGCTCGGCCTCATGTCGCCCGTCGAGAGGTTGACGAGGTAGCCGCGATCCCGGTCAGCGCGATGCGCGTCTCACGCATCTCGCCGCGCCGTTCCGCCATCTCGACCTCGACACTATCGAGGCGATCTCCGACCTTTTCAAAATCGCTCCGCAACTCGCGCGGGATCACGTGCGTCAGGTTCTCGTCGCTCATGACGTGAATATGCCACCACCTTCGAGGTGAGTGAAAAGCCGCTCACGTCTTCAGTCGATATCCCGTCTTGAAGATCCAGGTCGCGACCGCGAGGCAGACGCCGAGGAACGCGAGCGTCATGGCGAGGCTGAGACCGATCCCGACATCCGCCACGCCGTGGAAGCTCCAGCGGAAGCCCGAGACCAGGTACACGACCGGATTGAACAGGGTCACGTTGCGCCAGAACGGCGGCAGCATGTCGATCGAGTAGAAGCTGCCGCCGAGGAAGGTCAGCGGCGTGATGATGAGGAGCGGGATCACCTGCAGCTTCTCGAACCCGTCCGCCCAGATGCCGATCAGGAAGCCGAACAGGCTGAAGCTGACCGCCGTCAGCACGAGAAACAGCAGCATGACAACCGGGTGCTCGATCCGCAGAGGCACGAAGAACGCCGCCGTGATCAGGATGATGACGCCGAGGATGATCGACTTCGTGGCCGCCGCCCCGACATAGCCCAGCATGATCTCGATCGGCGAGATCGGGGCGGAGAGCACCTCGTAGATCGTGCCGGTGAAGCGGGGAAAGTAGATTCCGAACGATGCGTTCGAGATGCTCTGCGTCAGGAGCGAGAGCATGATCAGGCCCGGCACGATGAAGGCGCCGTAGCTGACCCCGTCGACCTCGGTGATCCGCGAGCCGATCGCCGACCCGAACACCACGAAATAAAGGCAGGTCGAGATGACGGGCGACACGATGCTCTGGAGCAAGGTGCGCCGGGTGCGCCCCATCTCGAACAGGTAGATCGCCCGGGCGGCGTGCGTGTTCATGGTCATGTCCGGTGGCTCACGAGACCGACGAAGATGTCCTCGAGCGAGCTCTGCTCCGTGCGCAGGTCCCGAAACCGGATATCCGCCGACTTGAGATCCGCGAGGAGCGAGGTGATGCCAGTCCGCTCGCCGCGCGTGTCGTAGGTGTAGACGAGTTCCGCGCCTGCCGCATCCAACGTGAGGCCATAGGAGCCGAGCGCGTCCGGCACCGTCTCGATCGGGCTGTGCAATTCGATGACGAGGCGCTTGCGACCGAGCTTCTGCATCAGCGCGGCCTTGTCCTCCACGAGGATGATGCGGCCGCCGCTGATCACGCCGACGCGGTCGGCCATCTCCTCGGCCTCCTCGATGTAGTGCGTCGTCAGCACGATCGTGACGCCGGATTCGCGCAGGTTGCGGACGAGGCCCCACATGTCGCGCCGGAGCTCGACATCGACGCCAGCGCTCGGCTCGTCGAGGAAGAGGATCCGAGGCTCGTGCGCCAGCGCTTTCGCGATGAGGACGCGGCGCTTCATCCCGCCGGACAGCGTGATGATCTTCGCGTCCTTCTTGTCGAAGAGCGACAGGTCGCGCAGCACCTGCTCGACATAGGCGGGGTTCTTCGGCTTGCCGAAGAGGCCGCGGCTGAAGCTCACCGTCGTCCAGACGGTCTCGAACGAATCTGTCGTCAGCTCCTGCGGCACGAGTCCGATCCGCGAGCGCGTCTCCCGATAGGCCGCGACGTTGTCGTGCCCGTCGACCAGCACTGTTCCGGCGCTCGCCGTCGCGATCCCGCAGATGATGTTGATCAGCGTCGTCTTGCCCGCGCCGTTCGGCCCGAGCAACGCGAAGATCTCGCCGGGGCGGATCTCGAGGTCGATCTGGCTCAGCGCCGCGAAGCCGGACGCGTAGGTTTTGGAGAGGCCGGTGACGGCGATGGCGGGTTGCATGGCGCTGCGTCTAGCAGAACCGGACGCTCAGAGTGAACGGATCTCGGACCGCGCACGCGGATGTGCGGAATCGTAGGCCGCCAGGAGCCGCGCCGAATCGACCTTCGTGTAGATCTGCGTCGTGGAAAGGGACGCATGGCCGAGCAGCTCCTGGATCGCCCGGAGCTCCCCTCCCCGCGACAGGAGATGCGTCGCGAAGGAGTGGCGGAGGGCGTGGGGCGTCGCGGTCTCGGGCAAGCCCAGCGCGCCGCGAAGCCCCGCGACCGCGTACTGGATGATGCGTGGCGAGAGCGGGCCGCCCTTGTGGCCGACGAAGAGCGGCCCCGTGGGCGGAAGCGGGTACGGGCAGAGGTCGAGATACGTTTCGACCGCCCGGCGCACGGCCGGGATGATCGGCACCATGCGGGCCTTGCCTCCCTTGCCCAGTACCGTCACCGAATCGACGTCGCCCGTCGGCGCGTCCTGCCGGACGATGCCGAGCGCCTCCGCGATGCGCAGCCCCCCGCCGTAGAGAAGCGCGATCACGGCGGCGTCGCGCGCCAGCACCCATGTCTCGCGCGCCTCGCCGGCACGGGTGTCAGCATCCGCCATGGCGCGTGCCGAAACGGACGAGATCGGCTTCGGCAGGCCTTTCGTGACCTTGGGGCTGCGCACGGCCGCGAAGGCGGATGCGACGCCGTGGCCTTCGCGTTCGAGGTGGCGCGCGAAGGAGCGCAAAGCCGCGAGCTGGCGCATCAGCGAGCGGCTCTCGATCCCGTCGCGACGCCGGGCGGCCAAGAAGGCCCGGATGTCGAGCGGCTTCAGCCCTGTGACGGCGGCGGGGCCAGGCGCCTCGCCGAGATGCGTCGTCAGGAAGAGCGCGAACTGGCGCAGGTCCCGCGCGTAGGCCTCGACCGTCTTCGGCGAGAGACGGCGCTCGGAACGGAGCGTCTCCAGCCACGCCCTCGTCTCGCCGACGAGGTCAGCCGTGCCAGGCATGATCGCCGGAGAGGCGTCCGGCGATTGCGTCGTGGGCTGTCGCACGTCATGTTCCCGTTCTGTCCGACATCACACTGACATCGCCAGATTGAGCAATCCCGAATGACGGCACGCGTTGCAGACGTGCTGATCCCGCTCGGCCTTGACCAGACCTACAGCTACGCGGTCCCGGACGACATGTCGCTCGCCGAGGGCGACCTCGTGGCGATCCCGCTCGGCACGAAGTCGCGGGTCGGAGTCGTGTGGTCGCTCCGGTCCGGCGCGGCCGGAAATTTCAAGCCCGTCGAGGCACGACTCGACCTGCCTGCGATGTCCGGGCCGCTGCGCCGCCTCGTCGACTGGCTCGCCTGGTACACGCTGGCCCCGAAGGGCTCGGCCCTGGCTCTCGGGCTGCGCGTGCCGATCGAAGCCGCGGAGGTCGCACGCGTCGGCGTCCGGCTCGCCGGACCGCCTCCGACCCGGATGACGCCGGCTCGCGCCCGCGTGCTGGAGGCGGCCGCGGG
>CAHJXE010000007.1 GCA_903644085.1 Hyphomicrobiales bacterium | reverse complement strand
GAGTTCGAGGCGTTGTAGGGCGCCGGCACGGTCTTCGTCGCGTCCGCCGGATCCGCGGCCGTCGTCGCGGAGGGGCGGCCGTGAAAGTAGCGCTCGCTCGTGAAGGCCTGCCCGATGAGCGCGGAACCGACCACGGTGCCGTTGCGCTCCAGCAGGCTGCCGGCCGCCTGGGCGGGGAAGACGAGCCCGGCGATGCCCGTCATGGCGAGCGGGTAGAGGAGGCCTGTGATCAGGGTCAGGGCGACCACAAGGACGAAGGCGGGGCGGAGTTCTTTCAACACGACGATAGTCCTCCAGTTTACCGGCTCATGCCGGCGGGAAGCCGGCATCCAGGTCCGGGTCTCGGACCCCGGCTGTCGCCGGGGTCAGCGGTCGAGAATGAGGTTCAGGCGAGGTGAAGCGCACTGATCGCGAGATCGATCAGCTTGATCCCGATGAACGGGACCACCATCCCGCCGAGCCCGTAGACGAGGAGGTTGCGGCGCAGGAGCGAGGCCGCCCCGACCGCCCGGTAGCGCACGCCCTTCAGGGCAAGCGGGATCAGCGCCACGATCACGAGCGCGTTGAAGATAATCGCGGACAGGATGGCGCTCTGCGGCGAGGCGAGCCCCATCACGTTGAGCGCCCCGAGCTGCGGGTAGAAGGCGAGGAACATCGCCGGGATGATCGCGAAATACTTCGCGACGTCGTTCGCGATCGAGAAGGTCGTCAGCGCTCCGCGCGTCATGAGGAGCTGCTTGCCGATCTCCACGATCTCGATGAGCTTCGTCGGGTCGGAATCAAGGTCCACCATGTTGCCGGCCTCGCGGGCCGCGACGGTGCCGGTGTTCATCGCGACGCCGACATCGGCCTGCGCGAGCGCCGGCGCGTCGTTCGTCCCGTCGCCGCACATGGCCACGAGCTTGCCCTTGGCCTGCTCGTCGCGGATCAGCCTCAGCTTGTCCTCCGGCGTCGCCTGGGCGAGGAAGTCGTCGACGCCGGCCTCGGCGGCGATCGCCGCCGCGGTCATCGGGTTGTCGCCCGTGATCATGACGGTGCGGATGCCCATGCGCCGCAGCTCGACGAAGCGCTCGCGGATGCCGCCCTTCACGATGTCCTTGAGATAGATGACGCCGAGGAGCCGGCCGTCCCGAGCGACAGCGAGCGGCGTGCCGCCAAGCTTCGCGATCTCCTCCGCGATGGCCTGCACCTCGCGCACGTCCTCCGGGTCGACGCGGGTGCGCAGCACCTGGACGGCGCCGCCGGACATCGGGGTGGAATGCGTCGTGACGTTCGCCAGGATGGCGTCGACCGCGCCCTTGCGGATGGATAGGCCCTGCCCGTCGACGCCGCTCATGCGGGTCTGGGCCGTGAAGGGCACGAAGGTGACGCCGAGCTCGCCCAGCTCGCGGGCGCGGATCGCGTGCTTCTCCTTCGCCAGCACTACGATCGAGCGTCCCTCGGGCGTCTCGTCGACGAGCGAGGCGAGTTGGGCCGCGTCCGCGAGCTCGGCCTCGGTGACGCCGCGGATGGGCCGGAACTCGGTCGCCTGGCGGTTGCCGAGCGTGATGGTGCCGGTCTTGTCCAAGAGCAGCGTGTCGACATCGCCCGCGGCCTCGACCGCGCGGCCCGACATGGCGAGCACGTTGAAGCGCACGAGCCGGTCCATTCCCGCGATGCCGATCGCGGAGAGCAGCGCGCCGATCGTCGTCGGGATCAGCGTCACGAAGAGCGCGACCAGCACGATGACCGGAATCGCGCCGCCCGCATAGGACGCGAAGCTCGGGATGGACGCGACCGCGAAGACGAAGATGATGGTCAAGCCCGCGAGCAGGATGTTCAGCGCGATCTCGTTCGGCGTCTTCTGCCGCGACGCGCCCTCGACCAACGCGATCATGCGGTCGATGAAGGTCGAGCCTGAGGCCGCCGTGATCCGCACGCGGATCCAGTCGGACAGGACCTGGGTACCACCGGTCACGGCCGAGCGGTCGCCACCGGATTCGCGGATCACGGGCGCGGATTCGCCCGTGATCGCAGCCTCGTTCACGGAGGCCACGCCCTCGATCACCTCCCCGTCCGACGGGATGATATCGCCCGCCTCCACCAGCACGACGTCGCCGACCTTAAGGCCCGCGCCCGGCACGAGCGAGTAGCCGGAGCGCTTGCCGCCCGGCATCGCGCCCGCTCTCGACAGCAGCTTCGCCTGCGTCTCCGTGCGGGTCTTGCGCAGCGATTCCGCCTGCGCCTTGCCGCGGCCCTCCGCGACCGCCTCGGCGAAGTTCGCGAAGAGCACCGTGAACCAGAGCCACACGATGAGCTGCCCCGAGAAGGCGAGGTCGGGGCCGCCGGTCACGAGGTCGCGCAGGAACAGGACCGTCGTCAGCGCGGCCACGACCTCGACCACGAACATGACGGGGTTCTTCATCATCACCCGCGGATCGAGCTTCCGGAACGATGCGCCGAGCGCCGGCACGAGGATCGCGGGGTCGAGAATGCTGGACTGGACCTTCGCCATGGTAGGGAACTCCGGATTCAGAAGGAGCGACGGAGCGTCTCAGGAGGCGAGGCGCACGATGAGGTAGAGCGCGATGGCGGCGACCAGCAGGAAGCCCGCGATGCCGAGGAGGGCCTCGCGCAAGCAGGGCTTGCCGGCCCGCGCGCCGCGGTGGCGGTGCTCGCGGCGATGGCCGGGGATGCGGGGGATCGGGATCATGGTGCCGACCTCAGTTCGAGGAGAAGGTCTGGCCGCCGACGGTCGCGAGGTGCTCGACGATAGGTCCCAGCGCGAGGGACGGGAAGAAGGTGAGGCCGCCCACGATCAGGATGACCCCGACCAGGAGCCCGACGAACAGGCCGCCATGCGTCGGGAAGGTGCCGGCCGAGACGGGCAGCGTCTTCTTCGCGGCGAGCGAGCCGGCGATCGCGAGCACCGGGATCTTCACGAAGAAACGCCCGACCAGCATCGCGGAGGCGAGCGTGACGTTGTAGAACAGCGTATTGGCCGAGAGGCCCGCGAAGGCCGAGCCGTTGTTCCCGGTCGCCGACGTGTAGGCGTAGAGGATCTCCGAGAAGCCGTGCGGCCCCGGGTTGTTGGTGGCCGCGACCGCGGAAGGCATGACCACCGCGACCGCCGTCCAGCCGAGCATCATGAGAGGGAGGATGAGGATGCCGAGCATCGCCATCTTGACCTCCTTCGCCTCGATCTTCTTGCCGAGGTATTCGGGCGTGCGCCCGACCATCAGGCCGGCGACGAACACCGCGATGACGACGAAGATCAGGATGCCGTAGAGGCCGGCCCCGACGCCGCCGACGATGACCTCGCCGAGTTGGATGTTGACGAGCGGGACGAGGCCGCCGAGCGCCGTGAACGAGTCGTGCATGGCGTTGACGGCGCCGCACGAGGCGGCCGTCGTGATCACCGCGAAGAGCGCGGAGGCCGCGATGCCGAAGCGGACCTCCTTACCCTCCATGTTGCCGCCCGCGATGCCCTGCGCGTGCAGCAGCGGGTTCCCGGCCGCCTCCGCCCCGTAGCAGACCGCGACGCCCACGAGGAACAGGAGCCCCATCGCGGCGAGCAGCGCCCAGCCCTGGCGCTGGTCGCCCACCATGCGGCCGAAGACGTTCGTCAGCGCGGCCCCGATCGCGAAGATCGAGATCATCTGGACGAAGTTGCAGAGCGCCGTCGGGTTCTCGAAGGGGTGCGCGGCATTGGCGTTGAAGAAGCCGCCCCCGTTCGTGCCGAGCATCTTGATCGCGACTTGGCTCGCGACCGGTCCGACCGCGATCGTCTGCTTCGCGCCCTCCAGCGTCGTCGCGTCGATCGAGGCGCCCAGCGTCTGCGGGATGCCGGACCAGACGAGGTAGAGCGTGTAGAGGATGCAGATCGGTAGGAGCAGGTAGAGCGTCGCGCGGGTGAGATCGACCCAGAACGACCCGATGGTCCGGGTCGAGGCCCGAGCGAAACCGCGGATCACCGCGACCGCGAGCGCGATGCCGCTCGCGGCCGACAGGAAGTTCTGGTGCGTCAGCCCGAGCATCTGGACGAGGTACGACATCGTCGATTCCCCGCCGTAGTTCTGCCAGTTGGTGTTGGTGAGGAAGCTGGCGGTCGTGTTGAAGGCGAGGTCGGGCGCGACGGGACCCTGCTCGGCCGGGTTGAACGGCAGCACGGCCTGGAGCCGCAGGATCGCATAGAGGATCACGAAGCCGCCGACGTGGAACAGCAGCATGGCGACCGTGTAGGCGAGCCAGTGCTGCTGCTGTGTCTCGGCGATGCCCGCGAGCCGGTAGAGCCCCCGCTCGACCGGGCGCAGCACGGGCGAGAGAAACGTGCGCTCGCCCGTGAAGACCTGGGTCATGTAGAAGCCGAGTGGCTTCACGAGAGCGAGGACCATCGCGCAGTACAGCGCGATCTGGATCCAGCCGACGATCGTCATGAGAGGTGGTCCTTGGGAGAGAGCGCGCTCAGAACCGCTCGGGGCGGACGAGGGCGTAGGTCAGGTAGACCAGGAGGAAGAGGGTGACGCCGGCACCGAGCGCGTAATCGACCAGCATGGCGGCGGCTCAGAGCTGTTCGCAGAGATACGCGTAGCCTATCGAGAGCATGAGGAAGCCCACGCCCGACACGAGGAAGATGACGTCCGACATGACGAGGTCCCGCTGGAAGATCGGGACAGAGAGTGGTCCGGCGGCCGTAGGGGATCGAGACGGGACGAGCCGCGGAGATATCAACGCGGCATAAAGATCGCCAGGCGTGGACCCGTGCCTGGATCAGCCCGCGAAGGCGGCCTGCGCTTCGGGCAGCGCCCAGATCCGGCCGATGGCCGCGGCCCCGGCGGCCGCCATCGCAGCCTCGTCGCCCGCGAGGTAGCGCCCGCCCGCGACCAGCACGCGCCCGTCCACCACCACGAGATCGATATCGGCCCGGTTCGCGAGCGCGAGCAGTCCGCGGCGCGGATCGTGGAGCGGCTGGAGCATCGGGTGGCTGAGGTCGACGACCGTCAGGTCGGCTTTCGCGCCGGGCGCGATGCACCCGAGATCGGCCCGGCCGAGGCAGGACGCGGCCTCGCTCGTCACGGCGTCGATGAGCTCGGGCGCCGTCGCGACGTCGGGCCGGCCGGCCGCGATCTTCGAGATCGTGGCGGCGGCCGAGAGTTCGCCCAGCAGGTCCATGTTGTAGCCGTCGGTGCCGACGAGCGTGCGCACGCCGTGCTCGCGGAAGCGCCCGAAGGCGGCGGTCGTGCCGGTGCGGGCAAAGACGCGCGGGCAGTTCAGCACGCTCGCGCCGCGGGCCGCCATCAGCCGCAGGTCGTCGTTGGTCGACGCGATGCAATGCGCCGCCATGAGGTCGGGCGCGAGGAGGCCCAGCCAGTCGAGATACTCGGCCGGCGTGCGCCCGTCGTAGCGCGCGCCGATGGTCGCGACCTCGGCGGCGCTCTGCGCCAGATGCGTGGTGATCGGCACGCCGAGTTCGCGGGCGCGGGCCGCGCAGGCGCGCAGCAGGTCGGGCCCGCAGGTATCCGTCGCGTGCGGGCTCATTGCTACGTGGATGCGCTCCTCCGCCCGGCCGTCCCACCGCGCGTGGAGCGCGTTCCAGGTGTCGAGATCCGCCGCGCCGTCGTCGCCCGCGTAGCGGACCTGGCCGTCCGGCCCCGCCTTCGCGTCGGAGGTGGAAAAAAGGTAGGGCGCCCCCCAGAAGCGGATCCCCATCTCCTCGGCGGCGTCGAACATCTCGGGAATCGTGTTGCGGAACGGCTCCATCACGGCGGTCGCGCCGCCCTTCAGAAGTTGCAGGATGCCGAGGCGCGCGATGTCGAGCCGCTCGGCGGGCGACAGGATCTCGGCGCCCTGCTTCGTGAGCGGGAGGAGCACGGTGTAGACGATGCTCGCGTTCCCCTTGCGGCCGTTGCCGTCCTCCGTATGCGTGCGCGCCACCGCCTCGCTGAAGCAGTGATTGTGCAGGTTCATGAGGCCCGGCAGCACGAAGCGGCCCGGCGCGTCGTAGACCTCGTCCGCGGCGGGGCGGCTCGGGGTCACGGCCGCGATCCGGTCTCCCTCGATCAGCACCCAACGGTCGCGCAGAACCTCCTGCGCACCCTCGCGACGCGTCAGGACGTAGCTGCCGAAGACCGCGACCGTGTTCATGCCGGACGCACGTTCCAGAACACGGCCGTGCCGTCCACGATCCCGGTGATCGCCGAGCGATGGGCCGTCGGCTGCTTGTATTGACCGATCGGGTAGTAGGGCACCTCCTCGAAGGAGAGCGCCTGGATATCCCGGCATACGCGTTGCTGCTCCGCGAGGTTCGGGGCCGCGAGCCACTGCGCGCGCAAAGCGGTCATCTTCTCGCTGCGATACCAGCCCGGCGCGTTGCCGTCGCCGCGCAGGTTCGTGTTGGCGGCCGGGTTCAGCCAGTCGATGCCCTGCCAGTTGCCGACGCCGGCGCTCCAGCCGCCCTGGGCGACCGGGTCCTTCTTGAGCTGGCGCTGGCCTATGGCACCGAACTCCATCCCGGCATACTCGACGTTCATGCCCGCGCGCTGGAGCATGTCCGCCGCGACGTCGCCGAGCGGCTTCTGGGCGAGCGAGTTCACCGGCACCATGAGCACGATCTTCTCGCCGTCATAGCCGGCAGCCTTCAGGTCGGCCTTCACCTTCGCCATGTCGCGAGGCCCCCGGAACACGTCGAGCCCCACATCGCTCGCCATAGGGGTCCCGGGCGCGAAGAAGCCGATCGGCGAGACCTGGTATGCCGGATCGTCGCCCGCGACCGCCGTCATGTAGGCGGACTGGTCGATCGCGCCGAGCAGCGCCCGGCGGATCGCCGGGTTGTCGAAGGGCGGCTGGAGCTGGTTGACGCGCAGCATGCAGGTGAAGCCGCGCGGATCGAGCACGCGGGTCGTGACGCCGCGCGCCTTCCTCAGCACGGGGAGAAGATCGTGCGGCGTCGTTTCCTGCCAGTCCTGCTCGCCGGCCTGCAACGCGGCCGTCCCGGTGCCGGCATCCGGCATCGTGGTCCACACCACGCGGTCGTAATGGACAATCTTGGGGCCCGCGGTCCAGTCGGGCTTGCCGTCCTCGCGGGGCTTGTAGCGATCGAACCGCGCGTAGACGTTGCGGGCACCCTGGAGGCGCTCGTCCGCCACGAAGCGGAACGGGCCGCTGCCCACCATCTCGGTGACTGGCTTGTAGGCGTCCTGGCTGGCGAAACGCTCCGGCATCATGAAGGGCGCGGAGACGGCCGACTTGCCGAGCGCGGCAGGCAACAACGGAAACGGGCGCTTCAGCCGAAAGCGGATCGTGCGATCGTCGGGCGCCGAGAGCTCGTCCGTCGCGGCCATCAGCTCCGCCCCGAACCCGTCGCGCTTCGCCCAGCGCCGGATGCTCGCGACGCAATCGCGCGCGAGCACGCGCTCCCCGTCGTGCCAGAGAAGGCCGTCGCGCAGCGTCAGGTCCCATTGCCTGCCGTCCTGTGCGACGAGGTGACCCGACAGCATCTGAGGCGAGACCTCGAGCGCCGCGTTCAAGCCGTAGAGCGTGTCGTAAACCATGTAGCCGTGGTTGCGCGATACCTGAGCCGTCGCAAAGACGGGGTCCAGGAAGGTGAGGTCGATCACGGGGATGAAACGCAACGTCGTCTGCGATTGCGCGCGGACGATCGCCGGACGTGAGGCGACCGACGCGGCCGCGGCGGCGCCGAGGAGGGAGCGACGGGTGATCGGCATGGCGTTTCCTTTCGGTTGAGAGCAGGCGGTGCGGACCTCAGGCGCCCGCGCCTTCGTGACGGAGGTAGTTCGCCGCGATCGCCTCGCCGGTCGCGATCCACAGGTCCGGGCAGGACTTCGCGTAGGTGAGGAACTCGCGCAGCAGCCGCAGCCGCATGGGGCGGCCGGAGCATTGCGGGTGGAGCACGGTCGTGACCAGCGCCCCCCAGTCGCGCGTCTCGTCGAGCTCGTCGCGCCAGATCGACAGGACGTGCTCCTTCGGGAAGATCGGCCGGGGGCTGAACCGGGCCGACAGCCCGTGCATCCAGTCGTCGTAGCTCGCGGTCACGGGCAGCTCGATCGTGCCGGGGGAACCGTCCGCCAGCACGTGGCGGTAGGGCCGCACGTCATCGCGGAAGGACGAGGTGTACACGATGCCGTGGCGCACGAGCGCCGCGCGCAGCTCCTCCGTGAACTCGCCGTAGGGTGCGCGGTAGCCGGTCGGCACCACGCCGAGCCGGCGCTTAAGCGCCTCGAAGCCGCGCTCCAGCTCCTCCTCGATATGCGGATCGCCGGGGTCCGGCATGAGGTGGTGGTAGCCATGATGGCCGATCTCGTGCCCCGCCGTGAGGATCGCTTCCGCCATCGCGGGATGCGCGTCGACCGACCACCCGGTGATGAAGAACGTCGCCTTGAGGTCGAGCTGGTCCAGCAGTTCGAGGAGCTTCGGCGTGCCGACGCGCGCCTCGAAGCCGCCGTAGCTCATCGTGATCAGGCGCTCGGCGTGACCGGCATCCTTCGAGGTCCAGGCGCTCTCCGCGTCGACGTCGAAGGACAGGAACATGGCCGAGCCGTAGGGCTCCGGCCAGGGATAGTGCGGGGCCGGCGGGGCGGCGTTCGCGGGGCGGATCGGGATCCGGGCCAGCGCGTCACTGTCCAGCATTGATCGCCGCCTTGTCCACGGCGTTCTCTCCGAGCTGCCACTTGGCCAGTATCGTCTTGTAGGTCCCGTCCGCGATGAGCGCGTCGAGCGCCCCCGCAACAGCCGCGTGCAGCCCCTTCTCCTTCGGAGACAGCGCGATGCCGTTGAACCCGAAAGCGATCGGGGTGCCAAGCGGCTTATAGGCGTTCGGCTCCAATCCCATCACGTAGGGCAGCGTCTCCGAACCCTGGACGGCGGCGTCGATGCGGCCCTGCTTCAGCTGCGTGCGGGCGTCGCCCGACCCCTCAGTGCCGACGAACTTGATCGGGTTCGCGCCGCAGTTGGCGTCGCTCCAGGCGGCAATGTCCTTCGGGAAGAAGGTGCGGCGGCTCGCGCCCACACTTTTCCCGCACAGGCTCGTCATGTCCTTGAGCTCCGCCGCCCGCGACTGCTGGATGAAGAACTGCGTCCCGCTTTTCAGGTAGTCCACGAACGTCGCGGTCTCGTGGCGGCTTGCGAGGTCGGTCATGCCGGACATGATGGCGTCGACGCGGCCCGTCGCGATGGCGGGCATCATCTGGTCGAAGCTCGTCTCTTGCCAATCCAACTTGATGGCGAGCTTCTTCGCGATCGCCTCGCCGAGCTCGACGTCGAACCCCGTGAGCTGGCCGGTTGCCGGATCCTTGAACTCCATCGGCGGGTAGTTCGGCACGATCGCGACCTTGATCGCGCCCGCCTTGGCGATCTCGGCCGGGAGTTCGGCCGCCGCGGCGGATAGCGAGACCGCGCAGAGTAGCGCGGCGGTGAGCATGGTTTTCATCGAGAACTCCGTAACTTGTGAGACTTCACTCAGATCAGATCACAGCCGCCAGGAAAGCCTTCGTGCGCGCCTCGCGCGGAGCTCCCAGCACTTGTGAGGGCGGACCGGACTCCACGATCGCACCCTGATCCATATAGGCCACCGTGTCCGCGACCTCGCGCGCGAAGCCGAGCTCGTGGGTGACGACCATCATTGTCATGCCGGTCTTCGCGAGCTGCTTCATCACGGCCAGCACGTCGCCGACGAGCTCCGGGTCGAGCGCGCTTGTCGGCTCGTCGAAGAGCATCAGCCGCGGCTTCATGGCGAGCGCCCGCGCGATGGCGACGCGCTGCTGCTGCCCGCCGGAGAGCTCGGAGGGGTAGTTCCCGGCCTTGTTCGCGAGGCCGACGCTGCGGAGCAGCTCCATCGCCTCCGCGTGCACGTCCGCGGGCCTGCGGCCCTGCACCTGGACCGGTCCCTCCGTGACGTTGCCGAGCGCCGTCTTGTGCGGGAACAGGTTGAAGCGCTGGAACACCATGCCGGTCTTGGCGCGCTGGCGCGCCACCTCGGCGTCCGAGAGCCGGTGGAGCTTGCCTGCGTGCTCGCGCACGCCGAGCAGTTCGCCGTCGAGCCAGATGCCGCCCCCGTCGAGCCGCGCGAGCTGGTTCACGCAGCGCAGCAGCGTCGTCTTACCGGAGCCCGACGCGCCGATCAGGCACAGGACCTCGCCGGCCCGGACGTCGAGCGAGACTCCTCTGAGCGCCTGAAAGTCCCCGAACCTCTTGACCGCGTCCCGGATCGCGACGAGCGGACGCGCGCTCATCGACCGAGCCGGGCCGCGCCGCGCGCGAAGTAGCGCTCGAGGAGCATCTGCAGCGGCGTCAGGATCGACACGACGAGGAGGTACCAGAGCCCCGCCACGATCAGGAGCTCGATCACGCGGGAATTGGCGTAGTAGATGTTCTCGGCCGCGTGCAGCACCTCCGGGTACTGGATGACGCTCGCGAGCGAGGTCGATTTCACGAGCCCGATGAACTCGTTGCCGATCGGCGGCAGCACGACGCGCATCGCCTGCGGCAGGATGATCCGGCGCAGGGCCTTCAGCCGGCTCATGCCGATCGCCTCCGCGGCCTCGTACTGGCCCGCATCGACCGAGAGCAGGCCCGCCCGCACCACCTCGGACGTGTAGGCGCCCTGGTTGATGCCGAGCCCGAGGAGCGCGGCGAGAAACGGCGTCATCACGTCGACCGCGCGGCCGGACCAGATGCCCGGGATGCCGATCACCGGGAAGACGAGCGCCAAGTTGAACCAGAGCAGGAGCTGGAGGATCAGCGGCGTGCCGCGGAACAGCCACGTGTAGCCGGCCGCGACCGCCGTCAGGACGGGGTTAGGCGAGAGCCGCATGATCGCCACCACGACGCCGAGCACGATGCCGAGCGCCATCGCGAGCACCGCCATGACCATCGTGTTCCCGATGCCCGCGAGGATGACCGGCACGGTGAGGAACCGGCCCACATAGGCCCACTCGATCTGGCCCTCCACGAAGGCCCGGCCGATCAGCCCGAGCCCACCGAGGATTAGCGCGGCCGCGATCCAGCGGCCCCAATGCGGCGGCCGGGCCGCCGGCAGGTCCGAGAGGTCGGGGAAGCCGCCCGCGAGCGTCGGGACCGTGCTCATTGGGGCGAGGCGTTCAGCATCGGGGCGGAGACGGCGTTCGCCGCGAGATCGTAGCGCGCCAGGATCGCCTTGTAGCTCCCGTCCGCGATCATGGCGGCCAGCGTCGCGGTCACGACCTCACGCAACTCCGCCGCGTCCTTCCGGAACATGATGCCCTGGTAGCCGACCGTGAACGGCGCTCCCAGGATGCGGTACTTCCCCGGCTCGTTGGCGCTCGCGTAGGGCAGGGTCTCGCTCCCTTGGACGGCGGCGTCGACGCGACCCTGCTTGAGCTGATTGCGCACGTCGATCGAGTTCTCGCCGGGCACGTACTGGATGGCGGCTTTGCCCGCCCCCTCGCAATTCGCCTTGCTCCAGCGCTCGATCTCGGCCGGGAACGCGGTCGATCGCACGGCGCCGACCTTCTTGCCGCACAGGTCGGCCTCGGCCTTGGCGGGGCTCTCGGCCAGCGTGAAGAACTGCGCGCCCGTCGTGAGATAGTCGACGAAATCCGCGTTGTCGCGCCGGGACACCCGGTCCGAGAAGCCGCTGATGACGAAGTCGGCGCGCCCCGTCTGGATTGCCGGGATCAGCTCCGCGAACGCGACGTCGCTCCACACGATCCTGAGGCCGAGCCGCTTCGCGATCTCGTTCGCGAGGTCGATGTCGAGCCCCTTCAGCTCGTTCGTCGCCGGGTCGTGGTACTCCATGGGCGCGTAGGTGGCGTTCACCGTCAGCCGGAGCGCGCCCGCCTTTTTGACGGCGTCGGGCAGTTCCGCCGCCCAGGCCGGCCCGATGGAGGCGAGCGCGGCGAGACCAAGGGCAGCGATACGGGCCGGGTTCATGTCGTCTCCTCGTCGCGGTCCTACCGCGCCGAGCCGAAGCATCGATCGTGCCCATAGAGGCCGAGCGGAGACATGTCCGCCGAAAAGACGGTTGCGCCCGGGACGCCAAGCCGGATAGCTGCCTGAGTCAAGAGCTGGACGTCCGGATCCCGGATCGACCGGCCGAGCAGCCCGGGCACCAAGCACGGGTTACGAGGAGGATCGCCCATGAGACCGTCACGCCGTCATCTCGTCGCCGGGGGCGGCGCCGCGCTCGCGTCCGGCATCGTCGGAGCGCCGTTCGTGGCCCGAGCCGCGGAAGCGGAGTTCGTCTACAAATACGCGAACAACCTGCCCGAGACGCACCCGATGAACGTGCGCGGGCGGGAGATGGCGGCCGCCATCAAGCAGGAGACGGGCGGCCGCTTCGAGCTTCAGGTGTTCCCGTCGAGCCAGCTCGGCTCCGACACCGACACGCTCAGCCAGGTACGCTCGGGCGGCGTCGAGTTCTTCACGCTCTCCGGCCTGATCCTGTCGACCCTCGTGCCGGCCGCGTCGATCAACGGGATGGGCTACGCCTTCGCGGATTACGCGAGCGTCTGGGCCGCGATGGACGGCGGTCTGGGGACCTATATCCGGGCGCAGATCGCGAAGGCGAACCTCGTGGCCATGGAGAGGATCTGGGATAACGGCTTTCGGCAGACCACCACCTCCACGAAGCCGGTCGAGACGCCGGACGACCTCAAGGGCATGAAGCTGCGGGTGCCGCCCTCCCCCTCTGGACCTCGATGTACCGCGCCTTCGACTCGGCACCGACCTCCATCAACTTCAACGAGGTATATTCCGCGCTCCAGACCCGGATCGTCGACGGGCAGGAGAACCCTCTAGCGGTCATCGCGACCGCGAAGCTGAACGAGGTCCAGAGATACTGCTCTCTCACGAACCACATGTGGGACGGCTTCTGGTTCCTGGCGAACCGGCGCGCCTGGGAGCGCTTGCCCGACGACGTCCGCACGATCGTCGCCAGGAACATCAACGCGGCCGGCCTCAAGGAGCGTGAGGACACCGCCCGGCTGAACGCGGGCCTGCAGCAGGAGCTTGCTGCCAAAGGTCTCGCGTTCAATCGGCCTGATCCCGCCCCGTTCCGCGACAAGCTGCGCGCCGCGGGCTTCTACCGCGACTGGAAAGGCAAGTACGGCGACGACGCCTGGGCGCTTCTCGAGAAGGCGGTGGGCAAGCTGGCGTGACCTGCATGCGCGCTCGGGTCGGCTGGTCCGCGTGACGGACATCGTCCGAGGACCCGTGTGACGCGTTATCCACAATAGCCAGGAGACATGACATGACGCGTGCTTCCATCGTGGGCTGGGCCCACACACCCTTCGGCAAGCTGGAGGATCCGGACGTCGAGAGCCTGATGGCCCGTGTCTCGGGCGAGGCGCTCGCTCATGCGGGTGTCGGGACGGATCAGGTCGACGGGATCTATGTCGGGGTCATGAACAACGGCTTCTCGAAGCAGGGCTTCGAGGCCGCGCAGGTCGCACTTGGACAGCCGGACCTCGCCTACACACCCTCGACGCATCTCGAGAACGCCTGCGCGACCGGCTCGGCCGCGCTCTACGCAGCGCTCGACTTCGTCGAGAGCGGGCGCGGTCGTGTCGCGCTCGTGGTCGGGGCCGAGAAGATGACCGCGACGCCGCTCGTCCAGACGAGCGACATCCTGCTCTCCGCCTCCTACCGCCGGGAAGAAGCGGATATCGACGGCGGCTTCGCGGGCGTGTTCGGACGCATCGCGGCGAACTACTTCCAACGCTACGGCGACCGCAGCGAGGAGCTCGCCCGCATCGCCGCGAAGAACCATCTGAACGGCGTCTCGAACCCTTACGCGCAGATGCGGCGCGATTTCGGGTTCGAGTTCTGCAACCTCGTGTCGGACAAGAACCCCTACGTGGCGGCGCCGCTCCGGCGCACCGACTGCTCGCTGATCTCGGACGGCGCGGCCGCGATCGTGGTGGCGGACGAGGAGACGGCCGAGACGCTCCACCGGTCGATCGGCTTCCGGGCGCGGGTCCAGGCGAACGACATCTTGCCTCTCTCGCGCCGCGACCCGACCGCGTTCGAGGGCGCGCGCCGCGCCTGGAACGGCGCGCGCGAGATGGCGGGCGTGTCGCTCGACGACCTCGACTTCGTCGAGACGCATGACTGCTTCACCATCGCGGAGCTCATCGAGTACGAGGCGATGGGGCTCGCGGCGCCGGGCGAGGGCTATCGGGTCGTGCGCGACGGCACCGCCCAGAAGGGCGGCAAGCTACCCGTCAACGCGTCCGGCGGGCTGAAGGCGAAGGGCCACCCGATCGGCGCGACCGGCGTCTCGATGCACGTCATGGCCTGTCTCCAGCTGATGAACGAGGCGGGCGACATGCAGGTTGGGGGCGTGGAGCTCGGCGGCGTGTTCAACATGGGCGGCGCCGCAGTCGCGAACTACGTGTCCATCCTGGAGCGCCGGCGGTGAGCACGGCTGCGGCAGGTGATGTCGTACGCTGGTCGAATCGCGTGATGAACCTGTCGCTTTTTCTCAGGCAGTCGGCGCGGCGTTACGCGCACGAGATCGGCTTCGTGTGGGGTGATCGCACCTGGACCTGGGCCGAGCTCGATGCGCGCGTCGACGCGATGGCGGCAGCGCTCGCCGCGCGGGGCGTCGTGCGGGGCGACCGTGTGCTGGTCCAGGCGAAGAACTCGAACCAGATGTTCGAGTCGATGTTCGCGTGCTTCCGGCTCGGCGCTGTGTGGGTGCCGACGAACTACCGTCAAACGCCGGACGAGGTCGCCTATCTCGGCGCCGCGAGCGGCGCATCCGCGATAATCTGCGGGCGCGAGTTCCCGGACCACGTTCGGTCCGTGCGCGAGGCCGCGCCGGACGTCCGGCTCGTGATCTCGATCGGCCGCTCGGCGTTCGGCGAGGATTACGACACGCTGGTCGCGGCGCATGACGGCGAGAGCGTGCCGGTCTGCGATGTCGAGCGCGACGATCCGTGCTGGTTCTTCTTCACCTCCGGCACGACCGGACGCCCCAAGGCCGCGGTGCTGACGCACGGGCAGATGGCCTTCGTGGTGACGAACCACTTGTGCGATCTCATGCCCGGTACGACGCACCGCGACGCCTCGCTCGTGGTCGCGCCGCTCTCCCACGGGGCCGGCATCCACCAGCTCGCGCAGGTCGCGCGCGGCGTGAAGACGGTGCTGCTCTCGCAGGACCGCCTCGACGTCGAGGACGCCTGGCGGCTCGTCGAGACGTGGCGCGTGACCAACATGTTCACGGTCCCGACCATCGTGAAGATGCTGACGGAGCATCCTGCGGTCGACGCCTACGATCGTTCCTCTCTACGCCACGTGATCTACGCGGGCGCCCCGATGTACCGCGAAGACCAGAAGCACGCGCTGGCGAAGCTCGGCCGCGTCCTGGTGCAGTATTTCGGTCTGGGCGAGGTGACGGGCAACATCACAGTCCTGCCGCCCGACCTGCACGAGCCGGAGGACGGGCCGGACGTGAAGGTCGGCACCTGCGGATACGAGCGCACCGGCATGCAGGTGCAGATCCAGGACGATGCCGGCCGGGAGGTCTCGGCCGGAGAGACGGGGGAGATCTGCGTGTGCGGCCCGGCGGTGTTCGCGGGCTACTACGACAACCCGGACGCCAACGCGAAGGCGTTCCGAGACGGCTGGTTCCGCACCGGCGACCTCGGCCATGTCGACACGCAGGGCTTCCTCTACATCACGGGGCGTGCCTCCGACATGTACATCTCCGGCGGCTCGAACGTGTACCCGCGCGAGACGGAGGAGAAGGTGCTGACCCACCCCGCAGTCGCGGAGGTCGCGGTTCTCGGCGTGCCGGACCGGACCTGGGGCGAGGTCGGCGTGGCCGTGTGCGTGCTGCGGCCCGGCGCGCGGCTGAACGAGCCCGAGCTGCTGGCGTGGCTCGAACCCAAGGTCGCCCGCTACAAGCTGCCGAAACGCGTCGTCTTCTGGGACGAGCTGCCGCGATCGGGCTACGGCAAGATCACCAAGAAGCTGATCCGCGAGGAGCTGGACGCGCGCGGCGACCTCGGCGTCGATCGCACGAGGGCGTCTGCATGAACAACCCGCATACGGTCCTGGTGACCGGCGGAGCGTCCGGTATCGGCTACACGATTGTCGAGGCCGTGCTGGCGGCGGTCTGGCGCGCGGTCATTGCGGATCTCGCCAGGCCCGGCCTCGACCGCGCGCGGGGAGCGTTCTGCGAGAGCGGGACACGCGCGCGACATATGTTTTTGCTCGATTCGCCGGCGTCAGGTTTCGTGACTGGCCAGACTGTCACATTAAATGGCGGGTTCGCGACTGCCGGCATGATGAACAGCACGGCGACCAGCTGAATCTTTATGCAGTCGTTATGATCTAACGCCTCGGCGGTCGTGTAGCCACAAGATCCGCACTGTCGACGTCGACCAGCCTACGTTCACGAAGGAACAGGACGGCGCCACGCGAACGTGGAACCGTCCTGTTGTTCGATCACATCGAGCGGCGCTTCATCCGGCGATGACGCGACATCCGCTTCGTCTGGCGCATCATGCCGGGCTTCGCTTGGCCGCCGTTGTCGTTCTGCGCTCCGCCGCCGGAGATCGGCGAGCCGGACATAGAGCCGCTGCTCGGCGTGCTGTTCGAGGGGGCTGCGGGCATCGAGCCGTTGGGCGTCTTGGCCGGGCCGACTTGTCCGCTCTGTGCGAGAGCAGCACCGCCGACGGCCATTCCGAGGCCAATCGCGACTGCCGCGATGATTGAACGCTTCATGATGCTCTCCTGAATATGGTCCGAACCCGAAACGGGCGAAGCGAGCGACAACTCGACCGGGGAATTATGTTTCCGACCGTACCGCTCGGTCGCAGATGATCGGCATCGCTCTGTACTAAATGGTACATCGTACCTCGCGGTAATTTATGCGCTCGTGCGAGGTTCAGGTCCCAACGATGGCTCGACGCCTTTCGCAGATCCAGTGATCTCTAGGATGGCTTTCGTGTAATCAGGCCATCGGCAGTCTCGCGCGCGACCTGATCGGCGGAGCGCCCGGCCGGATCCCCGAGGCCGCCACCCCCGGGTGTCATCAGGACGAGACGATCACCCGCCGGGACCGTCTGGAGGCCCTTGCCCCGCAGCACGGTGCCGGATGCGAGCCGGATTACGCCAGGCGCGCCGTCCAGGCCACCGTCGCGGCCGCGCGGCGGATGATCGATGCGATCGAAGGCGGCCAGTACCTGGAACGGCTCGTCGCCTGCGCTGCCGATCTCGATCACCTGCCCGTGGCCGCCGCGCTGGCGCCCGGCGCCGCCCGAATTCGGCCTCAGCTCCTTGCGCCAGAAGACCGTGGGCGTCAGCGATTCGGCGATCTCGACCGGCGTGCCCTTCACGCCCGACGGGTAGGCGGTGGCCGACAGCCCGTCCTTGGTGGGCCGCGCGCCCGTGCCGCCGTTAGAGGTCGCGGCCATCGAGAACCCGTGATTGCCGTTGGCGTCGTTCGTGCGGCCCCGCAGGGGGATGTTCCACAGACACGACGTCCCCTCGGCCGGGACGCGGTCCGGGATCGCCTGGCGCAGGCAGCCGAACACCATGTCGGGCAGCATCTGCCCGACGATGTGGCGGGACGCGACGGGCGCCGGCTTCAGGGCGTTCAGGATGGTGTTCGGCGGCGCGGAAACCGTCAGACGCCGCAGCGACCCGGCATTGTTGGGGATCCGCGGCGCGACCGCGCAGCCGAGGCCAAAGACCGTATAGGCGGTCGTGTAGGCATGCGGCACGTTGATGCCGCGGCCCGAAGCCGGGCCGGTGCCGGTGTAGTCGACGTGGATGCTCCCGCCCGACACGGTCGTGGTCGCGACGAGCGTCACCGGCGCGTCGTAGCCGTCCACGACCATCTCATAGGACCAGGACCCCTGCGGCAGCGCGGCGATCTCGGCCATCACGGCCGCCTCGGAGCGGCCGCAGATATGGTCCGCGAGCCCGTCCAGATCGTCGAGGTCGAACTCCTCCATCATCTCGACGAGCCTGCGGCAGCCGACATCGTTGCAGGCCGCAAGCGAGTAGGTGTCGCCCTCCGTGTCGATCGGCAGGCGGGTATTTGCCCGGATCATCGCCATCAGCGTCTCGTCGAACCGACCCTCGTCCGCCAGCTTGAGATGCGGGATGTAGAGGCCCTCCATGAACACGTCGGTCGCGTCCGGCCCGACGCCGAGCCCGCCGATATCCATCAGGTGGCTCGTGCAGGAGAACAGGCCGACGAGCCGGCCGCGGTGGAAGCAGGGCGTCGTCAGCACGAAGTCGTTAAGGTGGCCCGTCCCCATCCAGGGATCGTTCGTGATGTAGATGTCGCCAGCCTTCATCGTGTCGAGCGGGAAGCGCGCGATGAAGTGCTTCACGGCCTCCGCCATCGAGTTCACGTGGCCGGGCGTGCCGGTGACCGCCTGGGCGAGCATACGGCCCTGCCGGTCGAAGATGCCGGCCGAGAGGTCGCCCGCCTCCCTCACGATCGGGCTGAAGGCGGTGCGCAGCAGCACCTGCGCCTGCTCCTCCACGACCGCGATCAGGCGGTTCCACATGACCTGGAGTTCGATCTTGCCGGGGGCGGTGTTGGCCATGGTCGCGTCAATCCTTCTCGGCCGCAGAGGCATCACACAGGGGACGCGCGCGGGTCACGTCTCCCCGCGGGGGGAGGTCGAGTCGGCAACGCCGACCGGGAGAGGGAGAAGCGCCCCCTCCGGATAAGTTGCTTCCCTCCCCTCACCCTGCCCTCCCCCTAGGGGAAAGGGTTCTCCCGAGCCAGGTCACGTCCGGCGCTGGAGCACGAGCGCCCCGCCACTGTCGAGCGAAGCGCGGAAGATCGACCCCACGAAGGTCGACGTCCCGGCCTCGACCACGAGCGCCGGACCGTTGACCGTGGCGCCGGGCACGAAATCCTCCCGCGCATAGACGGGCACCTCCGTGGGCTCCGCCCCGCTCCCCATCAGGAGGGTCCGGCAACCGATCGGGGCCGGACCCGCGGCGGGCTCGACCCGGACGAGCGGCGTCGGGGCCGGCTCCTGCGTGCCGACCGCCACCGCCCAGGTGAGAATCTCGATCACCGCGTGAGGAATATGGCGCTCGAACAGTCGGCGGTACTGCGTCTCGAAGGTCGCCCGCAGTCCCTCCGCCTCCCCTGCCCCGAGATCGTGGCCGGGCAACGCGACCGCGATCTCGTGGCCTTGACCGAGGTAGCGCATGAACGCGGACCGCGTCGTCGTGAGCGGGCGGTCGCCGGCCGCACTGCGGGTCAGCGTCTCGGCCTCCTCGGTCATCGCGGCGAGCAACGCGTTCGCGACGTCGGGATCGAAGCGATCGAGCCGCATATAGCGCGAGCGCACAACCTCGTAGGCGGCGGGCGCGCGCAGGAAGCCGACCGCCGAGCCGACCCCCGCGTCGGCCGGCACGATGATCCGGTCGATGCCGAGCTTCTCGGCGAGACGGGACGCGTGGAGCGGGGCGGCGCCCCCGAAGGCGACCAGAGTGTGGTCACGCACCGAGAGCCCGCGCTCGACCGCGTGGACCCGCGCCGCGTTCGCCATGTTCTCGTCGACGATCTCCGCGACGCCGTAGGCCGCGCCCCCCGTCGTGAGCCCCAATGGGGTGCCGATCACCTCGTCGATCGTGTTCTTCGCGGCATCGGGATGGAGCACGATGGATCCGCCCGCGAACCGGTCGGGGTCGATGCGGCCGAGCACGAGATCGGCATCCGTCACCGCCGGCAGCGTCCCGCCCCGCCCGTAGCAGGCAGGCCCCGGCTCCGAGCCGGCGCTGTCCGGCCCGACCGTGATGCGACGCAACACGTCGACGCGCGCGAGCGACCCACCGCCGGCCCCGATCTCGATCATCTCGATGACCGGGATGCGGACCGGAAAGCCGCTGCCCTTGAGAAAGCGCGCCGCACGATCGACCTCGAAGCTGCGCGACTTCAGGGGCTCGAACCCCTCGATGAGGCAGATCTTGGCCGTCGTGCCGCCCATGTCGAAGGACAGAACGCGACGCTCGCCCCGCTCGGCCGCCACGCGGGCCGCCAGGATCGCGCCGCCGGCCGGGCCGGATTCAACGAGGCGGATCGGGAACCGGATCGCCGTGTCGAGGCTCGCGAGCGAACCGCCCGACGTCATGAGATGGATCGGCGCGGTCGATCCCTCGGCCGCGAAGGCGTCGCGCAGGCGGCCGAGATAGCCCGCCATCATCGGCTGGACGTAGGCGTTGGCGATCGCCGTCGAGGTGCGCTCGTATTCGCGGATCTCGGGCGCGGCCTCGCAGGAGAGAGTGACCCAGACGTCCGGGCAATCCTCGGCCAGGATCTCGCGCACGCGGGTCTCGTGATCGGGGTTGACGTAGGCGTGCAGGAACGCGACCGCAACAGACGCGATCGCGTGCCGCGTCAACTCGGCCGCGACGGCCCGGACCGCTGCCTCGTCGAGTGGGATGCGCACCTGGCCCTGGACGTCGACCCGCTCCGGGACCGTGAAGCGCAGGCTGCGCGGCACGAGAGGCACCGGCTTCTCGATCTCCAAGTCGTACTGATCGTAGCGCCCCTCGTCGGCGATCTCCACGACGTCGCGAAAGCCGTCCGTCGCGATGAGCGCGGTCTTCGCACCCTTGCGTTCGATCAGCGCGTTGGTGGCGAGCGTCGTCCCGTGCACGAACAGCCGGAGATCCGCGAAGCCAAGTCCAGCCTCGCCAAGCATCGCACGGGTTCCGTCGAGGACCGCCAGCTCAGGCGCGCGAGGGGTCGTGAGGACCTTCGTGGCCCAGCGCCGCTCGCCCCCTTCCAGCACGATGTCGGTGAACGTGCCGCCGATATCGACGGAGAGACGTATCATTATACTGGCCAGACGCTGGAAGTATGTGAGCGTGATCGTGGGGTCAGGGCCACGATCCGGGGACCGCCCCATGCGCCATCGAACCCGCATGGGCGACGGGTTCGTCCGACATCAAGCACGTCGAGAAACACGACAGAGACCTCGGGAGCGGCCGTGACCGGCCCCGAGGTCCCCGGAGGTGCGGGGAGACAGTCCCGAAGATCCTCCGTGCCGGTCGGATCAGGCCGCGACCGAGACGCTGGCGGACATCTCGGTCGGCACCGACGAGATCGTCTTCAGGATCTGGGACGCGATCTGGTAGGGGTCCCCCTGGCTGTTCGGGCGGCGATCCTCGAGGTAGCCCTTGTAGCCGTTATTGACGAAGCTGTGTGGCACGCGGATCGAGGCGCCGCGGTCGGCGACGCCGTAGCTGAACTGGTGGATCGACGCCGTCTCGTGCTTGCCGGTCAGCCGCAGGTGGTTGTCGGGCCCGTAGACCGCGATGTGGTCCTCGCGCGCCGTCTCGAATGCCTTCATCAGCTTCTCGAAATAGGGCTTGCCGCCGACATCGCGCATATAGGCCGTCGAGAAGTTGGCGTGCATGCCCGAACCGTTCCAGTCGGTGTCGCCGAGCGGCTTGCAGTGATACTCGACGTCGATCTCGTATTTCTCGGTCAGCCTCTGCATCAGGTAGCGTGCCATCCACATCTCGTCCGCGGCGCGCTTCGAGCCCTTGCCGAAGATCTGGAACTCCCATTGGCCCTTGGCCACTTCGGCGTTGATGCCCTCGTGGTTGATGCCGGCCGCGAGACAGAGGTCGAGGTGCTCGTCGACGATCTCGCGGGCCACGCTGCCGACGTTCTTGTAGCCGACACCGGTATAATACGGGCCCTGCGGCGCCGGGTAGCCGCTGTCCGGGAAGCCGAGCGGCCGTCCGTTCTGGTAGAAAAAGTACTCCTGCTCGAACCCGAACCAGGCGCCCTCGTCGTCGAGGATCGTGGCACGGCTATTCGAGGGATGCGGGGTCGTGCCGTCCGGCATCATGACCTCGCACATGACCAGCACCCCGTTCGCCCGGTCGCCGTCCGAGAACACGCGCACCGGCTTCAGCACGCAGTCGGAGTTGCTGCCCTCGGCCTGCATGGTCGAGCTGCCGTCGAAGCCCCAGAGCGGGAGCTGCTCCAGCGTCGGGAACGCGTCGAACTCCTTGATCTGCGTCTTGCCGCGCAGGTTCGGCACGGGCTTGTACCCGTCGAGCCAAATGTATTCGAGCTTGTACTTCGTCATTGCGGATCTCTCGTTGACGGTGCGCGGTTCGATCGATTTCCTGGCCGGGCTTGGACGTGTCCGGGCGGCTCCGGACAGGCATCAACCATGCCAAATCTTCGGCTAGGGAGTTCGTCAAGGAGCGTTGGATCCGGGAGATCGAATCAACCATGCACGTCGTCAGCTCAGTCGCAGCGGATGCGGCCGAGACGCGAATGGTCGGTGACGTCGATCTCCGGCCTCGATCAGTGAAACGGCTTCACAAGCCCGACCCGGATCACCTCGTCGGGCGCGATGATCGGCGCGGCCGCGAGGTCGAAGCGGGGCAGAGCCCGCGCCTGCTCGGGCGTCACGTCGAGCAGAGCGAGGTGCTCGCCGAGGAGGCCCACCGCCTCGACCGGCACCGCGACGTCATGCGCGCCGAAGCCCAGCCAGCCGCCGAGACGGATGACGACGTCGGCTCCGCCATCCGGCCGGCGCGAGAGAGCCGCGACGCGGCCGAGCACGGGCTGGTTCTCGCGCGGTTCCAGGACCTTGCGATCGATGAGGTCGCCGACCCGGACGGGTTGCGGGAAGCGGCGGGCCGCGCGCTCCGTCGACCGCAACGGGGCGGAGGATTGCGCGTGCGCGCTCCCGGACGTGACAGCGATGCCGATAAGGCAGGCGAGCAGGGCCGTCAGGGCGTTCCGCCTATAACCGTTTATGACAGATCGCCTATCGTGCCGACCGGATGACGCACCATCGCGTACGCGTCCCACGCAGATCGGCCGGCCCGACACTCGATACGTGTAACTCTGCGCCGACGTTACGCGAAACAGTACCGGGGGACGAGACATCATGAGCGCAAGCCCGGCGATCATCCGGCGGATCGTGACGCAGAGACAGATGAAGCCGAAGCGGCTCCACCCCTGGCCGGTCCGTGTCATGCACTGGGCGAACGCGGTCGCGATGATCACGATGATCGGCTCCGGCTGGGGGATCTACGACGACTCCGTGATCTTCCACTTCGTCTATTTTCCAAAGAGCATCGTGATCGGCTCCTGGGCGGCCGAGAGCCTGCTCTGGCACCTCGCCGCCATGTGGCTGCTCGTCGTGAACGGGGCGGCCTACCTCGTCTACGGCTTCGCGACGGGCCGCTTCCGCGAGCGCCTCCTGCCGATCCGCGTGCGCGACATCGTCGCGACCGTGCGCGACACGCTGCACCTGAAGATCGCCCACGAGGACCTCACCGTCTACAACGCGGTCCAGAAGGTGCTCTACATCGTGGCGATCGGGGCCGGCGTGTCGCAGGTCGTCTCAGGGATCGCGATCTGGAAGCCGATCCAGTTCTCCGGGCTGATCTCGCTGCTCGGCGGGTTCCAGGGCGCGCGGCTGGTCCATTTCGCCGGCATGTCGATCCTGGTGGGCTTCCTCCTCGTGCACGTCGCGCTGGCGCTGCTCGTCCCGCAAACGCTGTGGGCCATGCTGACGGGCGGGCCACACCTGACCCGCAGAGCGGGAGGACACCGATGAGATCGCCGTTCCGCCCCGCCATCGCGCCCGATCCGGCCATCCTCGACGACCATCGCGGGCTGATCCGCACGATCGAGCGTCGCGGGATCCTGCGCGGCGGACTATCCCTCGGCGCGCTCACCATGCTGACCGGCTGCGATGTCGGCGAGAGCTCGTCCATCGGCCGGGCGCTGCGCGCCGTCTCGGCCTTCAACGACCGCGTACAGGAGGCGATCTTCGACCCGAACAAGCTGGCGCCCGAGTATCCGGACGCGATGATCCTGAGGCCGCCGCGCTTCAACGCCTATTACGAGATCGAGGACGTCAAGCCGGTCGACGGCGACGCCTGGCGGCTGGAACTCGCCGGGCTGGTCGCCGACAAACGGCCCTGGACGCGGCGGCAGATCGCCGACCTGCCGGAGCGCGAGATGACGATCCGGCACATCTGCGTGGAGGGCTGGGACTATATCGGGCAATGGTCGGGCGTGCCGCTTCGCACGTTCCTGGAGAGGGTCGGAGCCGACCTCACGGCCAAATACGTCGCCTTCAAGACGGCCGACGACTACCCGAGCAGCATCGACATGGCGACCGCTCTCCACCCGCAGACCTTGCTCGCCACCAAGTACGCGCGCGAGACCCTGCCCGACCCCTTCGGCTACCCGCTCCGGCTGCGCACCGCCACGAAGCTCGGCTTCAAGAACCCCAAATGGATCACCGCGATCGAGGTCACGAACACTTATAGCGGCGGCTACTGGGAAGACCGTGGGTTCAATTGGCACAGCGGCATCTGACCGCGATGGTGGTCCGTCATCTTCGTACCATACGTGATTGGGACGAAAAGCCCCTCGTGCACGGTCAGCCAGCTTGGATTAAGACTAGATCGCGTCAGGTCGGGGCTCGTGCACCGACGGTCGTAACGAGGGGCTCTTGATGCCGACCACGTTGCACGCTGAGATCACCGCCCGGGCACGCCAGACCTGCGCGATCGGCGTGATGGCGAAGGCGCCCCAGCCCGGTCGATCGAAGACGCGGCTCTGTCCGCCGCTTCGCCCGGACCAAGCCGCGACGCTCAGCGGCGCGTTCCTGCGCGACACGACCCAGAACATCGCGGACGCGGCGCGCGTAGCTCCCATCGCGGCCTACGCGGCCTACGCGCCGTACGGTGCGGAGGAGACGCTCACGGCGTACCTGGCCGAGGGCACCGCGCTCGTCCTCGCGGACGGGTCGATCTCGACACCTGAGGGCGTCGAGGGGTTCGGGCGCTGCCTGCTTCACGCCATCGAGGGCATGCTCGAGCGTGGCCACCCGGCCGCCTGCGTGCTGAGCTCCGACAGCCCGACCCTCCCGACCCGCCTCCTGGTCGAGGCCGCACGGCGCCTCCTGGCGCCCGGCGATCGGGCGGTGCTGGGCGCCTCGGAGGATGGCGGCTATTATCTCTTGGGGCTGAAGGCGCCGCACGCGCGCATGTTCGCCGATATCGCCTGGAGCACGGAGGGCGTCGCGGACGCGACACGGGAGCGGGCACTCGAGCTCGGGCTCGAACTCGTGGAGTTCGAGCCCTGGTACGATGTCGACGACGCCGCCTCGCTCGCCACACTGATCGAGGACGAGACCGGCTACGCCGCGCCCGCCACCCGGGCCGTGATCGCCGAACTCGGCCTGCGCGAGCCGGACACGGCGCGCTCGGGGGCCTTCGCGTGATGCGACCGCTCGTCGGTTTGACCTGCCTCGGTGTTCTCCTGGCCGCGCTGATGGTCGGCGCGCTCGCGATCCATGTGCCCGGCGCCGATACGGTGGGCTCCGTCGCGCGCGCGAACCTGTTCGTCGGCGTGCTGATGGGCGGGGTCGTGGTCTACCTCGTGGCGGTCCGCCTCGTGCTCCGCTCGACACTGCCGAGCGCCGCGCTCCCGATCGTGCTCGGCCTCGCGGTCGTGATGCGGGCGGCGCTCCTGCCCTCGCTGCCGTTCCTGTCGAGCGACGTCTACCGATATGTCTGGGACGGGCAGGTTCAAGCGGCCGGCATCAACCCGTACCGCTACGTGCCGGCCGACCCGGCGCTCGCGACGCTCCGCGACCCGGACGTGTATCCTCTCATCAACCGGGCCGATTACGCCCCGACGATCTATCTCCCGGCGGCTCAGATCGTGTTCGCGCTGGTCGGCCGGGTCACCGCGAGCGTGACGGGCATGAAGGTCGCGATGGTGGCCTTCGAGGCCGTGGCGGCGATTTGCCTGCTGCGCCTCCTCGCACTCGCCGGCCTGCCGCGCGAGCGCGTCCTGATCTACGCCTGGAACCCCCTGCCGCTCTGGTCCTTCGCGTGCGACGGCCATGTCGACGCGATTGCGATCGGGTTCGTCGGCTTCGCGCTGCTCGCCCGCATCCGTCGCCGCGACGGGATCG
>CAHJXE010000006.1 GCA_903644085.1 Hyphomicrobiales bacterium | reverse complement strand
CCGACCGTGTCGGCGTCGAACTGCATGAACTGACGGAAGCGGCCCGGTCCCGGCTTCTCGTTGCGGAACACCCAGCCCGCCCGGTAGGAGCGGTAGGGCAAGGTCAGGCTCTGGGCGTCGAGCCGCTCCGCCACATGACGGGCGAGCGGCGCGGTGAGGTCGTAGCGCAGCGAGAGCCACTGCTCGTCGTCGTCGGGGAACGAGAACACGCCCTCGTTCGGCCGGTCGAGGTCGGGCAGGAACTTGCCGAGCGCCTCCGTGTACTCGACGAAGGGCGTCTCCAGCGCCTCGAAGCCGTAGAGTTCGTAGACGGCGCGGATCTTCTCCAGCATCCGGTTCGTGGCCGCGAGATCCGCGGAGGGTCTGTCGGCGAAACCGCGCGGCAGACGGGCTTTCGGCCTGTCGGCTTGAGACATGGGGGGACGAACGCTATCGATGAGGTGGCGGGGTCACCTATCCCGCGCGGGCCCGGCGGGGCAAGGCGTCAGGCGTGGGCCTGCGCGGGCACGCCCGCCTGCCTCGCGTCCTTCTGGGCGTCCGCCTGGGCCTCCTTGGCCTCCTCCTTCGCGGCCCTTGGCTCGTCCGCCGAGCCGCGCGTCTCCTCCAGCCAGAACAGGACGCCCAACGCGGCCAGCGACGGGACGCCGAGCACCACGAAGGCGGTCGTCCACCCGAACATCGTCACGAGGTACCCGCCGACGAGGCCGGACAGCGCGCCACCGATACCCTGCACGCCGTTCACGGTGCCGAGCGCCGCCTGCGTGCGACCGGACCCCCAGGTCAGGTCGGCCACGACGACCGGGACCGCGACCCCGATGATGCCGGACGCGACGCCGTCCAGGATCTCGGCCGCGATGAGGAGGACGGGGTCGTTCACGAGGGCGCAAATCAGCGCGCGCACCGGCAGGACGGCGGTGGCCGCGATGAGCAGCATGCGCCGCCCGCGCTTGTCGGCGATCAGCCCGGCGCCGAGCGCCACCGGCACCATGGTCAGCTGCGCGACGAGCACGTAGATGGCGGTCCAGCCGGTCGCGTCGGCGCCCGCCCCGACGAGCTTCTGGCCGAGCAGCGCCAGCATGGGGCCGTTCGAGAGGTTGAAGAGTGCGAGCGCGATCGACAGCGAGAACAGGCGCCCGTTGGTGAAGACCGTCCGGAGGCTGTCGCGGTGGGTCGTCTCCGGCGGCTCGTCCTCCTTCCAGCCGATCGCGCGGCGCTTGTTCCAGCGCGCCTCCGGGGTCGCTAGGACGCAGATCAGCGCGAACACCGCCATGCCGCCCAGCACCCAGAACGAGGTCTGCGGGCCGGCGCGCGACGTCCCCCAGGTGATCAGGAGCGCGGCCGCCACGACACCGAGGTGGTTGAAGGCCTGGTTGCGGCCCTGCTGGGTCGGGAACCCCTTCTTGCCCACGATGCCGAGCGTCAGCGCGGTCAGCGCCGGGATCAGCAGCGTGCCGCCGAGCGCCGCCACGAACTGCGCGGCGAGCACGGCGTAGAAGCCGCGTGCCGGCAGGAGCGCCATCGTGCCGGCGAGGATCGCCAGGCACGCGATCGCGAGCAGCAGCTTCGGCCGGTGGAGCGCGTCCACCAAGGCGCCGAGCGGCCCGGACAGCCCGAGCGTCGCGAGGCCCACCAACGTGGTGATGAGGCCGATGCGGCCCGCATCCCAATGCGCGGCGCTCGCGAGCCACGTCGCGAGGAACGGCCCGAGGCCGCCCTGGATGTCGCCCACGAAGAAGTTGATGAGCGCGAGACTGACAGAGGGCGGCATCGGCTCCGGTCACGGTTGGGCCAAAGTGGCGGCACGGTATCGGCACAGATCGGTGTGCCGCGAGCGCCTGCCAACGGGAGAGGCGCGAGGGCGTTCCGAGGGCTCTTCTCCCCGCTCGCGGGGAGAAGTCGAGTCGGCGAAGCCGACCGGATGAGGGGCAGGCTCGCGAGCGGCGTCGCGCGTCCAGAGCCCCTCATCCGGTCGCACTGACGTGCGACTCGACCTCTCCCCGTTGCACGGGGAGAGGCAAGACTGCCCTACGATAAGCCCTCGATCCGCCCCTCGTTATCGAGCCGGATGTGCTCGGCCGCGGGCACGCGGGGCAGGCCAGGCATCGTCATGATGTCCCCGCAGACCGCCACCACGAAGCCGGCGCCCGCGGCGAGCCGGACGTCGCGCACCGGCACGACGTGACCGGAGGGCGCGCCCATGAGGGTCGGGTCGGTCGAGAACGAGTATTGCGTCTTCGCCATGCAAACGGGCAGGTGCCCGAACCCGGCCGCCTCGAACTCATCGAGCTTGGCGCGTGCCTTCATGTCGATCGCGACGCCCGACGCCCCGTAGATGCGGGTCGCGACCGTGTCGATCTTGTCGGCCAGCGCCATCTCGTCCGGGTAGAGCACCTGGAAGTGCGACGGCTGCTCGCACAGCTCGACCACGCGGCGCGCGAGGTCCTCCGCCCCGGCCCCACCCTCCGCCCAATGGCGGCACTGAACGGCCTCGACGTCGAGCCGCTCGCGGCAGAGCCGGGCCAGCGCCTCGTGCTCGGCCGGCGTGTCCGACACGAAATGGTTGACCGCGACGACGACCGGCAGCCCGAAGCCGCGCAGGTTCGCGACGTGGCGCGCGAGGTTCGCGAAGCCCCGCTCCAGCGCGTCGAGGTCCTCGCGGCCGAGCGCATCCTTGGCGACGCCACCGTGCATCTTGAGCGCCCGCACGGTCGCGACGACGACCGCGGCCGAGGGCATCAGGCCGGCCTGCCGACACTTAATGTCGAGGAACTTCTCGGCCCCGAGGTCGGCCCCGAACCCGGCTTCCGTCACCACGTAATCCGCGAGCCTGAGGCCCGCCTCCGTGGCGAGCACCGAGTTGCAGCCATGCGCGATATTCGCGAAGGGCCCGCCGTGGACGAGCGCCGGGGAGCCGCCGAGCGTCTGGACGAGGTTCGGCCGGAACGCGTCCTTGAGGAGCACGCCCATTGCGCCGGTCGCGTTCAGGTCGAGCGGCGTCACGCGTGCGCGCTCGCGCGTCTGCGCGACGATCATCCGCCCGAGCCGGGCTTCGAGGTCCGCGAGGTCGTGCGCGAGGCAGAACACCGCCATCACCTCGGACGCGACCGTGATGTCGAACCCGTCCTCGCGCGGGAAGCCATTCGCCGGCCCGCCGAGGCTCGACACGATGTCGCGCAACGCCCGGTCGTTCATGTCGAGCACGCGTCGCCACGAGACGCGGCGCAGGTCGATCCCGAGCGCGTTGCCCCAGTAGACGTGGTTGTCGATCAGCGCTGCGAGGAGGTTGTGCGCGGACGTGATGGCGTGGAAGTCGCCCGTGAAGTGGAGGTTGATCGCCTCCATGGGCACGACCTGCGCGTAGCCGCCGCCCGTCGCGCCGCCCTTCTGGCCGAAGCAAGGGCCGAGCGAGGGCTCGCGCAGGCAGATCATGGTCTTGGCGCCGACGCGGTTCATCGCGTCGCCGAGGCCGATCGTCGTGGTGGTCTTGCCCTCGCCCGCCGGCGTCGGGCTGATCGCCGTCACGAGGACCAGCTTGCCGCGGGGCCGTTCCGCGATCCCGTCCAGGAACTCCGCGTCGATCTTCGCGATGTGCCGGCCGTGGAGGTGCAGCGCCCCGGCCGGGATGCCGGCCCTCTCCGCCACGTCGCCGATCGGGTGGAGGCGCGCGGCGCGCGCGATCTCGAGATCCGTCGTCACGCTGTCCCCGTCACCTGTGCGTCCAGCCGTGTTCGATCCGGCCCGCCGCGCAGGTGACCCAAGCCCGCGCGCCGGTCAAGCGACCGGGCGCCGGTCAAGCGACCGGGCGCCGGTCAGGCGACCGGGCGCGGGTCAAGGTCTGGGCGCCGGTCAGGCGACCGCGCGGATGACCCGGCCGAGCTTGTCCACGATCTCGCCGATCTGGTCGTGCGAGATGATCAGGGGCGGCGAGACCGCGAGCGTGTCGCCGGTCACGCGGCACATCAGGCCGTGGTCCTGGAACGCGCGGTCCATCGCCTCGAACCCGCGCTGGCCGGGGGCGTCGGGACGCGGCGCGAGGTCGACCGCGCCGACGAGCCCGAGGGTGCGGATGTCGATCACGTTCGGCAGGCCCTGGAGCGAGAACATCGCGTCCGCCCACGGCTCCTCGAGCTCGCGCGTACGCTCGAACAGCCGCTCGTCGCGGTAGACGTCGAGGGTCGCGAGCGCCGCCGCGCAGGCGAGCGGGTGGCCGGAATAGGTGTAGCCGTGGAAGAGCTCGATGACGTGCTCCGGACCCTTCATGAACGCGTCGTGGATGCCGTCGCGCACGATGACGCCACCCATCGGAACGGTGCCCGAGTTCACCGCCTTCGCGAAGGTGATCATGTCCGGCACGACGCCGTAGCGCTCGGCCGCGAACGCGAAGCCCGTGCGGCCGAAGCCGGTGATGACCTCGTCGAAGATCAGCAGGAGGCCGAGCTTGTCGCAGAGCTGGCGCAGCCGCTTGAGGTAGCCCTTGGGCGGCGGCAGGACGCCCGTCGAGCCCGCCATCGGCTCGACGATGACGGCCGCGATGGTGGAGGCGTCGTGCAGCGCCACGATGCGCTCGAGGTCGTCCGCGAGGTGCGCGCCCCATTCGGGCTCGCCGCGCGAGAAGCCCTGCTCGGCACGATTATGCGTGTGCGGCAGGTGGTCCGCCGCGAGCGCGGTGCCGAAGAACTTGCGGTTCGACACGATGCCGCCGACCGAGATGCCGCCGAACCCGACGCCGTGATAGCCGCGCTCGCGACCGATGAAGCGGGTGCGCTGTCCCTGGCCCGAGACGTTCCAGTAGGCGAGCGCGATCTTGAGCGCCGTGTCGGCGGCCTCGGAGCCCGAGTTGCAGAAGAACACGTGGTTGAGGTCGCCCGGCGCGAGGTCCGCGATGCGGCTCGCGACCGCGAAGCCCTTGCCGTGACCGAATTGGAAGGCAGGCGCGAAATCGAGTTCGGCCGCCTGCGCCTGGATCGCCTGCACGATCGGGTCGCGGTTATGGCCGGCGTTGCAGCACCACAGGCCCGCCGACCCGTCCAGGATGGGCCGCCCCTCCGGCGTGTAGAAGTGCATGTCCTTGGAGCGGGCCACCATGCGGGGCCGCTGCTTGAAAGACCGGTTCGCCGTGAAGGGCAGCCACCAGGCGTCGAGATTGTTGGGGCTCGCGACGTCGTTCGCCGCCCTCATCGTCTGCGCTACGGCCATGGTCTTCGCTCTCCGGTCGGCGTGACAGCGATCTAGCAGGCGACATGCCACGGCTGCAATGCGTCGGCGCGGGAGCGGCCCTGCGGCTCGAGCCTGTCTAGCCCGTCATCGCGGTGGCGTCGTACCCCGCGCGGGCGAGCGCCGCCGTTACCTCGAGCGTATCGAGGCTCGTCGCGACGTGGAGGATGCCCGTCAGCGGATCGAGCCTGACGCTCGCCCGCGGGTCGGCCTGTCGAAGGAGTTCCTCGACGCGCGGCATGGCGTCGGCCGCCCCGTCGAGCCGCAACTCGACCTCCCTCGTGTCACCCATCACCTCCTCCTGCATTCCATCGCGCCTCGAACTCGCGATGCACGATTTCGATCCGGGATGACAGGTTTGCGAACAAGCGTGGCCGTAAGACTCTTGCCGGCCGGACAGCGGTCGGGAACAAACGAGAGCAGGCGATTCGGACGTTTGAAGGAACTTGGCTGGACCATGCGGACAGGCCTCAAGATAACGCTTGCCTCGGCCGCAGGCGCGATCGTGATCGGAGGCCTGGGTCTCGCCGCGACGACGGTCACGGACGGGACCTCTCTCGTGGTCGCAGGCTCAGCCGTCGCGCTGGCGGGCGTCGCGCTCGTCCTCGCCTTCGCGGCGTTCCGGCAGTCGCGCCTGGAGCGTGCGCACGCCGACAAGCTCTCCCGCGAGATGGATCTGATCTCGACGCGCCTCCTTCGGCTGGAAGCGCAGCCGGCCCCGAAGGGCGTGGAGCCGATTCGGGCGCTGCCGGCGGACATGGCGGAGCTTTGTGACGATGTCGGCATCTTGAGCCGCACGGTCGCCAACCTGGCGGACGCGATGGCGCGCCAAGAGCGTGACCTCGCTGCGCTGAAGCTCCGCCCGGAGCCGGAGCGGCCTCGTGTCGATCCGCCGAGATACGACCGATCGGAGTCGCGAACCCTCCCGACCCCGATCCCGGCGGCCTCCCCGATGATTCCATCGCTGCTTCCGAGCTCGACGATCGCTCCACGAGCCGAACCGGCTCAGAGGTCCGAGCCGGCGGACGCGGCCAGTCCGGAGGCGCGCCGCGAGGCGATCGCCGCCGCCCTCGATTCCGGCCGGGTCGAGCTGCATCTCCAACCCGTGGTGACGCTGCCGCAGAGGCGCATACGCTTCTACGAATCGCTCGCGCGATTGCGGATCTCTGACGACGCGGTGCTGCTCCCGGCCGAGTTCATCCCGACGCTGGAGCGGCTCGGCCGGGTGATCCGCCTCGACGGACTCGTGCTGACGCGCGCGGTCGCGGCCGCCCGGCAACTCGCGATGCGCGGCGCCGAGGTCGCGATCAGCTGCAATCTCTCGCCGGCGTCGCTGAAGGACGCGGCATTCCTCCAGGCGGCCGAACGGATCATCACGGACGACCCGCAGGCGAGCCGCCGGCTGATCCTGGAGATTTCGCAGCGCTCCTGGCGCAATACGACGAGCTTCGAGGAGAGCGTCTCGCGCCTCAGCGCGCTCGGCGTCGCGTTCGCGCTCGACCGCGCCACGGACCTGACGGTCGACGCCGAACGGCTGGCGCGGCTCGGCGTGCGCTACGCGAAGCTGCCGGCCGACCAGCTGCTCGTGGAGGATGAGAGCCGGATCGCGAAGCTCGTCGCCGAGCTGACCGCCAGCGGCATCCAGCTCGTGGCGGAGCGCGTCGAGAAGGAGGAGTTCGTGCCCGAACTCCTGGAGATGGGAGCCGGCCTCGCGCAGGGTTTCGTGTTCGGCATGCCGCGTCTGATCCGCGCCGGCGCACAGGACTTCGCGGCGCCGCGCGATCCGCCGGTTTCGGGAGAGGGCGGCAGCGCCACCGAGATCCCGGTCGCGACCGAGTCGTCGGAGCGGCTCTCGCTCAAGAGCATCCTGCGCCGGGCCGGTTGACGGGACGGTCCCGCTCGACCGTCAGTCCCGCTCGACAATCGGTCTCGGTTGACAGGGGCCTGCCCCGCCCCTAGCGGCCAACGATGCAGAGCCAAACCGATCCGACGCGCGCGCACCCGGCTCCGGGCGAATTCGCCGCTCTCGCCCCCGAATTCGCCGGCCTCTCGGGCCGCTACGATCTCGTCCTATGCGACGTGTGGGGCGTGTTGCACGACGGATTGCGCGGGCTCGCCGGAGCGGACGACGCGCTCGGCCGCTACCGGCAGGGCGGCGGGCGCGTCATCCTCGTGTCGAACGCGCCGCGACCGGGCCACCTCGTCACCGAGCAACTGGACGTGTTCGGCATCTCGCGGAACGCCTACGACGGCATCGTCACGTCGGGCGACCTCACGCGCTCCGAGATCCGTCGGCGAGGAAGCGAGGCGTTCTTCCATATCGGGCCGCCGCGCGACCTGCCCCTCTTCGAAGGGCTCGACGCCGTGCCGGGCGACATCGAGAGCGCGAGCTACGTCGTGTGCACCGGGCTCGACGACGACGAGAGCGAGACCGTCGCGGATTACGCGTCGGTTCTGCGCCGGATGCGGGAGCGGAACCTTCCGATGGTCTGCGCCAACCCGGACCTGATCGTGGAGCGCGGCCACAGGCTGATCGCCTGCGCGGGTGCGCTGGCGGCAGCCTACGAGGAGGTCGGCGGGTCGACCTTCACGGCCGGCAAGCCACACCGTCCCATCTACGAGGCGGCGGTTGCGGCCGGCGAGACGGCGGCGGGCCGGAGGGTCGATCCGGCCCGCATTCTCGCCATCGGGGACGCCATCCGCACGGATGTCGCGGGCGCACGTGCGTTCGGGATCGATGTCCTGCTGCTCGCGCGCGGCATCCACGCGGTCGAGATGGGATGCACCGCAGGACATTTCGATCCGCCGGTCGCGATGGATTGGCTCGGCATTCAGTCCGTACGGCCGACGCATCTCGCGGCGGATCTGAGGTGGTGAGCGAGCCCATCTCTGCCGGATGCAACGACCTCCGATCAGGAGAACAGCTTGTCGATGTCGCCCTGCTGGATGGCCTTGCCGAAATCCTGAGGCCCCTCGACCAGCAGGGTCTCTTGCCGTGCCTCCTGGACGATGGCCGCCCTGTCGAACAGGTCGGCTGCATCCGAGATCCTGACGTTTTTGGCGAAGCGATGCAGCCGCTTCTCGATCTGGGCGATCGCCTCCAGGGCTCGGGCGAGCCGCTGACCCGTGAGGTCCTGGAACGCGCACGCCTGGACGATCTCGAGCAGGGCCGCCTCGACCTCGACCCGGTATGCGTCGAAATCGGTCTGCGTCGATCCGAGGACCGCTTCCGACGCGGACATGATCGTGTGGGTCGCCTCCTCGGTGGCGGACTGCGCACCGGTCAGGTCGTTGCGGCAATTCGGGATGGACTTCGTCAGAGTCTGATTGAGCTGGAGGCGGGCGATCTCCTTCTTCAACCGCATGACGTAGTCGCCGACAGCCTCGACCTCGCTCGCGATCCGCTTAAGGTCTGCCGCGGAGGCTTCGCGCCCCGCGCTCGGGCGCCAAAAATCGGCCGGGGTCAGCTCGAGGACCGCACCACCCCGGGGCTTTCGGCCCATGATGCGCGTCAGACGCCGCACACCGCCTCAATCTTGGTTCTCAACGTCTGGGCGTTGAAGGGCTTGACGATATAGTTGTCGACGCCGGCCTTCTTCGCGGCAATCACGTTCTCGGTTTTCGACTCGGCCGTCACCATGATGAAGGGTGTCGTCCTGAGGCCCTCGTCGGCGCGCACGTGCCGCAGGAGCTCGTAGCCTGTCATCGGCTCCATGTTCCAGTCGGAGATGATGAGGCCGTAGCGCTTTGCTCTCAGCTTATCCAGCGCCGCACCCCCGTCCGCCGCCTCGTCCACGTCGTCGAATCCCAGCTGCTTCAGCAAGTTGCGGATGATCCGCACCATCGTCTGGTAGTCGTCGACGACAAGGATCGGTATTCCGCAATCCAGAGCCACTCGTCATCCTCCCCCCGAAACCTCGATCTCGGGATCGCGATCGTCGGCCGTCATCGCATGTGTTTGGTTGAGGACGCGTTAAGACGCGGGAGCGAGCCCGGAGGGTGCCGTGCTTGACCCGCGGCCGTGCGCTCTTCAAGGGGACGGCCGGGGCCGATCGGGCCGGCGGGTACGTTTTGGTCTGGATGTCGTCGAACCTGCGTGCAGATGGAGCGTCCTTCCGGGTGCTGCGGGATGCCGGGAGCGTGCCGGAGGACGCGCGCGGCGCGATCGTGGCGCTCGGCAACTTCGACGGCGTCCATCTCGGTCATCAGCGCCTCGTCGCGACGGTGCGGGAGGCGGCCGCGCGCTCGGGGCGGCCGAGCGCGATTTTGACCTTCGACCCGCATCCCGCGGCCTTCTTCGCGCCCGAACAGACGCGCTTCCGGCTCACCCCCGACGGCGCCAAGTTCAAGATCCTGGCGGCGCTCGGGCTCGACCTCGCCTACGTGCTCCGGTTCGACTCGGCCCTCGCGCGAACGAGCGCGGCCGAGTTCGTCTCGGCGATCGTCGGGCGTCGGCTCGGTGCGGCCGGCCTCGTGGTCGGCCCCGACTTTCATTTCGGCCGCGGACGCGAAGGGACGCCGGAGATGCTGGCGCATCTCGCCGAGCGGGAGGGCCTCGCCTGCACCGTGGCCGAGCCCGTACAGATGGACGGCGCCCAGATCTCGTCGAGCCGCATCCGGTCGGCGTTGGCCGAGGGCGACGCCGCCGCCGCGAACCGATGGCTCGGGTATCGCTGGTTCGTCGAGGGCGAGGTGGTGCACGGCGCGAAGCGCGGGCGCGACCTCGGCTATCCGACCGCGAACGTGGCGCTCGATCCAGGCTGCGGGCTCCGGCACGGCATCTACGCCGTCCGGGTGGCGATCGCCCCGGGCGAGATCCGCGACGGCGTCGCGAGCTTCGGGCGCCGGCCTACCTTCGACGACGGCGCGCCGTTGCTCGAGATCAACCTGCTCGACTTCTCCGGCGACCTCTACGACCGCCGGATCGAGTGCGAGTTCGTCGCCTGGATCCGCGGCGAGGAACGCTTCGAGAGCGTGGATGCGCTGATCGTCAGGATGGACGGGGACGCCGCGGAGGCCCGGGCCGCGTTGCGAGAACCAGCCGGGCCGGTCTCGCGGATCGGCTGATGTAGCGTCGTGCGGCTTTATTCGGGGTGGGCACACTGGTAAGGAAAGTCATGTACCCAGCGCCGCCACGAATTACCGGTTTCGGCCCCGTTTGAGCTCACGCTCGCGGCGACCGGATAATTCGCGCCGACAGCCCCGGCCCGCAACCCGCGGGCGACGGCCCGCGACGAGCGGGCGAACCAGGTAGCCTCGATGGATACGCCCTCCGCGACCGAGCCTAAACCGGCCGCACGCGACTACTCAGACACCCTCTTCCTGCCCCGGACCGACTTCCCGATGCGGGCGGGCCTGCCGCAGCGCGAGCCGGCGCTCCTCGCGCGCTGGCGCGAGATGGACCTGTACCGGCGCCTGCGCGAGACCTCCGCCGGGCGCCCGCGCTTCGTGCTGCACGACGGCCCCCCTTACGCGAACGGCAACATCCATATCGGGCACGCGCTGAACAAGATCCTGAAGGATCTCGTGACCCGCTCGCAGCAGATGCTGGGCTTCGACTCGAACTACGTGCCCGGCTGGGACTGCCACGGACTTCCGATCGAGTGGAAGATCGAGGAGCAATATCGCGCGAAGGGCCGCAACAAGGACGAGGTGCCGGTCGTCGATTTCCGCCGCGAGTGCCGGGCTTTCGCGGAGCATTGGCTTGGCGTGCAGCGCGAGGAGTTCCAACGCCTCGGGATCGAGGGCGACTGGGCGCACCCCTACACCACGATGGCGTTCCCGGCCGAAGCGCAGATCGCGCGCGAGATCCTGAGCTTCGCGAGGACGGGGCAGCTCTATCGCGGGTCGAAGCCCGTCATGTGGTCTTCCGTCGAGAAGACGGCGCTCGCCGAGGCCGAGGTCGAGTACCACGAGAAGACCTCGCAGACTGTTTGGGTCGCGTTCCCGATCGTCTCGACGCTGGACGCCGATCTCGAGGGCGCGTCTGTGGTGATCTGGACGACGACGCCGTGGACGATCCCGGCGAACCGGGCGATCGTCTACGGCTCGGGCATCTCTTACGGGCTCTACCGGGTGACGGACGCCGCGCCCGAGAACTGGGCGAAGACAGGCGCGCGCTACGTGGTGGCGGACGCGCTCGCGGCCGAGACCTTCGCGGCGGCGCGCGTGACGTCCTACGAGCGGGTCAAGGACGTGCTGCCCGTGATGATCGAGCGCTGCGCCCACCCGTTCCGCGGGATCGCGGGCGCGGACGGGTTCTGGGATTTCGGCGTGCCGATGCTGCCGGCCGACTACGTGACGGCGGATGCCGGCACGGGCTTCGTCCACACGGCGCCCGGCCACGGGCTGGACGATTACGTGACCTACCTCCGGCACCGCGACGTCTTCACGGCCTGCGGCACGCAGGAGGTGCCGCACACGGTCGACGGGGCGTCGGCCTATTTCGCGAGCGTACCGCTCTTCGCAGGCGAGCGCGTCTACGACGACAAGGGCAAGGACGGGGGCGCGAACGACGCCGTCGCCAAGAGGCTGGCCGAGGTCGGGGCGCTCGTCGCGCGCGGTCGGCTGAAGCACCAGTTCCCGCATTCCTGGCGCTCGAAGGCGCCACTGCTATTCCGCAATACGCCGCAATGGTTCATCGCGATGGACCGGGCGATCACGGACGCGACGCTGCCGGCGCCCGGGCCGTCGCGCGTCGGCGAGAGCGAGACGGCGGGCCAGAACGGCGTGCCCGACACGCTGCGCAACCGCGCGCTGCACGCGATCCACGAGGCCGTGACCTGGGTACCGGCGGCGGGCGAGAACCGCATCACCGGCATGATCGAGAACCGGCCGGACTGGGTCGTGTCGCGCCAGCGCGCCTGGGGCGTGCCGATTTGCGTCTTCGTCCGGCGCGGCGCGGACGAGATCCTGCGCGACGACGCCGTCGACGCGGCGATCGCGGAGGCCTTCGCGCATGAGGGCGCGGATGCCTGGTTCGCGGGCGGCGCGGGCGGGCGGTTCCTGGCAGCCGGCGGGCACGACCCCGCGGAGTACGACAAGATCGACGACATCCTGGATGTCTGGTTCGATTCGGGATCGACCCACGCCTTCACGCTGGAGGACCCGTGCGAGTTCCCGAGCCTCGCCGGGACGCGCCGTGCGGTGGATGGCGGGCAGGATACGGTCATGTACCTGGAGGGCTCGGACCAGCATCGCGGCTGGTTCCACTCCTCGTTGCTCGAATCCTGCGGCACCCGCGGCCGCGCGCCCTTCGACATCGTGCTGACGCATGGCTTCGTGCTCGACGAGCGCGGGGAGAAGATGTCGAAGTCGAAGGGCAACGTCACCGCCCCGCAGGCGGTGATCGCGGCTTCGGGAGCGGACATCCTTCGCCTCTGGGTCGCGGCCTCCGACTACTCGGACGACCTGCGCATCGGGCCGGAGATCCTCAAGACATTCTCCGAGACCTACCGCAAGCTGCGCAACACGATCCGCTGGATGCTGGGCTCCCTCGCCCACCTCAAGGAGGGCGACGGCGTCGCGCCGGCCGAGATGCCGGAGCTGGAACGCGTCGTCCTGCACCGGCTGGCTGAGCTCGATGTCGAGATCCGGGCCGCCTACGCGGATTTCGAGTACAGCCGCGTCGTGGCGCTGCTCTCCGCCTTCATGACGGGCGACCTCTCGTCCTTCTACTTCGATATCCGCAAGGACGCCCTCTACTGCGATCCCAGCTCGAGCCCAGTGCGGCGCGCCGCGCTCACCGTGATTGACGAAACCTTCCGGCGCGTCGTCGCGTGGCTCGCCCCGATCCTCGCTTTCACGGCCGAGGAGGCCTGGATTGAGCGCTACCCCGGCGCGGCGAGCTCGGTGCACCTCCAGACCTTCCCGGAGACGCCGGCCGGATGGCGCGACGACGCGCTGGCGGCACGCTGGAGCGACATCCGCCGCGTGCGCCGCGTCGTCACGGGGGCGCTCGAGATCGAGCGTGCTGCGAAGCGCATCGGCGCGAGCCTGGAAGCCGCGCCGACCGTCTACATCCAGGAGCCGCGCTATCTCGCGGCGCTGACGGGCCTCGATTTCGCGGAGATATGCATCGCGTCCGGCCTCGCGATCGTGGTCGGCGAGGGGCCGCCGGAAGCCTTCCGGCTGGACGAGGTGCCGGGCGTCGCGGTCGTGCCGAAGCGCGCCGAGGGGCGCAAATGCGCGCGCTCGTGGAAGGTCACCCAGGATGTCGGGCTGGACCCCGAGTATCCGGACGTGACCCTGCGCGACGCGAAGGCGTTGCGCGAGCGGGACAGCGCGCGGGCGCTCGCCTGATGGGTCGCGAATGACCCCCACCCGCCTCGGCCTCGCGGCCCTCGCCACGACCCTCGTGCTCGACCAAGTCTCGAAGGTCGGGCTCATCCAGGGCTACGACCTGCCGATGCGCGAGCCGCTCGTGCTCGGGCCGTTCGTGACCTTCACGGGCGTGTGGAACCGCGGCATCTCCTACGGGCTGTTCCAGCAGCATTCCGAACTCGGCCGCTGGCTGCTCGCCGGTCTCTCGGCCGTGGCCGCGGTCGCGCTCACGGTCTGGTTGCTTCGCACGCACAAGCGCCTGCTCGCGGTGTCGCTCGGGTTGATCGCCGGTGGGGCGATCGGCAACGCCGCCGACCGGCTTGCCTACGGGGCGGTCTTCGACTTCGTCCACCTGCACGCCGGATCGTATTCCTGGTACGTGTTCAACCTGGCGGATGCGGCGATCGTTGCGGGCGTCGTCGGGCTTGTCTATGACTCGCTCGTCGCGGACGGGGCAGGTGTTGGGCCTTCGTCCAATGCCAATGGCCAAGCCGTCACAGGAAAGCCCGATTAAGGGCTGACGGCATTCTTGGGGATCGAGGACCAACCATGACGACGAGAATAGCGGGCCGCTTCTGGCTCATCTCCGCGGCTCTCGCCGCCAGTGTGACAACGACGGCCGTGCGCGCCGAAGAAGGCGTTCTGATCAAGAACCTTCTGGGCGATATGGGCGTCGTGCCCAAGGAGAAGGATCCGATCCGCTATCGCGAGCGTGCGCCCCTGGTGCTGCCGCCGAAGATGGAGTTGCGCGAGCCTGCCGCGAAGGAGAGCTTCGCGTCGAGCAACCCGCAATGGCCGAAGGATCCTGACGCCGTCGCGCAGAAGAAGCGCCTGGAAGCGAACGCGATCCCGGTGACGGAGAGCGAGACCCGGCGCATGTCGGAGAACAACCCGCGCCTCTCGATCGACGAGATGCGGAGCGGCCGCAGCGCCGACGCGGAGCGCGGGGCGCCCGGCACCCATCGCGGTGACAACGCGCGCGACGTGCTGATCCTTTCGCCGGACGAGATGCGCGCCAAACGCTCCAACGACGAGATGAAGACGGCGGACGGTACGCCGGTGCGGAAGACGCTGACGGACCCGCCGAGCACATTCCGCAAGCCGACCGGAGCCGCGGCCCGCACCGATTACCAGTATCGCGGCGACAAGCAGGAATACGACGCCAACCCGCTCAACTGGATGCTGGATAAGTTCAAGGGCAGCAAAGACGACGATTAGCCGGCCGCTCGGACCGGCAGGCTCGGATCGGCCTGCACCGAGCTGATCTCGTGGTCATCCGCCATCGTTTCGCCCGGCTGTGCTGGGCGGTGCAGCCGTTTCAACCCTTCTCGATCGGACGTCGTGCGCACATTGGACATCGCCGCGGGGTCGTCCCGCCATATCGGCCTGCGGACGGACTCGGCGGAACTGCGACGCAGCGAAGGCACCGGTCCAGCGATCTCGACCTACAGACTCGATAACGGCCTCGATGTCGTGGTGATCCCGGACCGGCGTGTCCCGGTCGTCACCCACATGGTCTGGTACAAGAACGGATCGGCGGACGATCCGATCGGGCAGTCGGGCATCGCGCATTTCCTCGAACACCTGATGTTCAAGGGAACCGAGCACCACCCTGTGGGCGAGTTCAGCAAGGTCGTGTCGGCTCTCGGCGGCCAGGAGAACGCCTTCACGTCTTTCGACTACACGGCCTATTTCCAGCGTGTGGCACCCGAGCATCTCGAACGAATGATGACGTTCGAGGCCGACCGCATGAGCGGCCTCAACTTCGACGATACCGTGGTCGCGCCCGAGCGCGACGTCGTCCTTGAGGAGCGGCGCATGCGGGTCGAGACCGACCCGTCCGCCCAATTGTCCGAGGCGATGGCGGCCTCGCTCTTCGTGCATCATCCCTACGGCATCCCGATCATCGGCTGGATGCACGAGATCGAGACGCTGAACCGGACGCATGCGCTCGACTATTATCGTCGCTTCTACGCGCCCGACAACGCGATCCTGGTGGTCTCTGGCGATGTCGACGGTGCAGCTGTCTTGAAGCTCGCCGAGGCGACCTATGGCCGCAACACTCCGCGCGGCGACGGCACGCTGCGTTTCCGGCCAAGCGAGCCCGAGCCGCGCGCCTCGCGCCACGTCTGCGTGGCGGACCCCAAGGTCGAGCAACCGACCGTACAACGCCTCTATCTCGTTCCCTCGACCGGCACCGCCAAGGCTAAGGAGAGCTACGCGCTCGAAGTCCTGGCCGAGGCGATCGGCGGCGGCCCGACCTCCTATCTCTACCGCAAGCTCGTGCTGGAGATCGGCCGGGCCGTCAACGCGGGCGCCTGGTACATGGGCTCCGCGATCGACGAGACGCGGTTCAGCCTCTATGCGGTGCCGGCCGAGGGCGTAAGCCCGACCGACCTCGAAGCCGAGCTCGACCGCACGTTGGACGCGGCAGCGCGCGACGTCGACGCGGTCACGATCGAGCGGGCAAAGACGCGGCTTATCGCCGAGACCATCTACTCCTGCGACAGCCAGACCTCGCTCGCCCGGATCTACGGGTCCGCCTTGGCGCTCGGCGAGACGCTGGACGACGTGCGGCTCTGGCCTGACAGGATCCGTGCCGTCACCCGAGACGACGTGGTGGCGGCCTTGCAGACCTCGCTCGTGAAACGCCGTTCGGTGACGGGCTATCTCGTGAAGGGGGACGCCCGATGAGCGCGGTCGTGGAGCGCGTCGGGGCCTCGCCGGCCGAGATCCAGCCGATCCGGACGCCCGGCGGCCTCGATGCGTGGCTCGTCGCGTCGGACTTCGTGCCGCTCGTCGCGCTCGCCTTCAACTTCGAGGGCGGCGCCGCACAGGACCCGCCGGGCAAGGGCGGCGCCTCGCAGATGCTGGCGCGCCTCCTCGACGAGGGCGCGGGGCCCTATAACTCGGACGAGTTTCAGGAGCGCTTGGCCGAGCACGCGATCGAGCTTGGCTTCAACGCCGGTCCGGATGCGATCGGCGGCTCGATGAAGACCTTGTCGGAGCACGCGGACAAGGCGTTCGAGCTGCTACGGCTCGCCGTTGCCGAGCCGAGGTTCGACGAGGATGCCGTCGAGCGGGTGCGTGCCCAGACGATCGCGGGCTTACGCTATCAGATGAACGATCCGGGCACTGTCGCGTCCCGGCGATTTTTCGCGGAGGCGTTCCCGGGGCATCCCTACGGTCGGCCGATCTCCGGCACGGTCGAGACGGTCTCGGCCGTGACCCGCGGCGACCTCGTGGCGCTGCACGCCGCAACGATTGGGCGAGGCCGGCTCAAGATCACGGCCGTCGGGGCGACGAACGCGGACGCGCTCGCGGCCGACCTCGACCGGACCTTCGGGGCGCTACCCGAGATCGCCCCTGCGGCCCCGGTGCCGGATGTGTCCATCACGGGGCTCGGCTCGCGGATCATCGCTGATCTCGACGTCCCGCAATCCGTGATCCGCTTCGGGGTGCGCGGCGTGTCCTGGCGCGACCCCGACTTCATTCCGGCCTACGTGTTGAACCACATCCTGGGCGGCGGCGCCTTCACGTCGCGCCTGTTCCAGGAGGTGCGCGAGCGCCGCGGGCTCGCCTATAGCGTGGGCACCTCGCTCGTCAGCTACCGTCACACCGCGATGACGTGGGGATACACGGCGACGAAGAACGAGCGTGTCGGCGAGTGCCTGGAGGTGATCGCCTCCGAGATGTCGCGGCTGAGCCACGAGGGCCCCTCGGACGAGGAACTCGGCAAGGCGAAGGATTACCTGACCGGTTCCTACGCGCTCGGTTTCGACACCTCGACGAAGATTGCCCACCAGCTCGCGCAGATCGCCTTCGAGGATCTCGGCATCGACTACATTCGCCGCCGCAACGAGATGATCGCGGCCGTGACGCAGGACGACGTACGCCGCGCCGCCGCCCGCACGCTGAACGATGCGCAGATGCTGGTCGTCATCGCGGGCCGGCCGACGGGTCTCGCGGCGGCCTGAGCCCGCGAAGCTAGCCCTGCGGGATGACCACGCGGGCGAGACGGCCACCCCGCCCAGTTGGCCGAAAACCTTCCTGATCGAGCAGCGCGCGAAAGACATCGTCGTCGGCATCGTCGAACACAACCGACGCGAGACCCTCGTCGGACGCGAGTGCGTCCGCGACGGCGAGGAGCCGCGGCGTGAGATCGACGCGATGCTCCGGTGCGACGGCGAACAGGTCGACTTGCCATGACTCGTCCACGGCATGTCCCGACATCGCCGCGACGACGCGACCCTCCTCCTCCGCCACGACGGTGTTAGGCCCGATCACGGCCGGCGTCGCGCCGTCGGGCAGGAGGTCGGCCATGGCCGAGCCATCTTTGGGCGAGGCGAGCCGGAAGGGTAAATGGAGGTTCAGCATCGTTGAACACGGAGGTGACGGCCCTTCATCGAGCCGCAACTCGACCGTGAGCCAACGATTTCAGATCGGCGTAGCTGTAAAAAAGAAGCTCCGGTACGTTTCGCCTTCGACGCTCCGCGCGTAGCCCGCACCGGGATCTTACCGTGATGAGAGCGGAGAGTGTGAGAGCCGCTCCGATTGGCTGCCTTTGCCTCATCTCGTCACACCAGCATCGCCATCGGGCTCTCCATAAGAGCCTTGAACGCCTGCAGCACCTCCGCGCCGAGCGCGCCGTCGACGACCCGGTGGTCGACCGACAGCGTCACGGTCATGGCCTGCACGATCGCGGGCGCGTCGTTCTTCACGACAACCCGCTTCTCGCCCGCCCCGACCGCCAGGATGGTGGCGTGCGGCGGGTTGATGACGGCCTGGAAGTCCTTGATTCCGAGCATGCCGAGGTTGGAGACGGCCGTCGTGCCGCCCCCGTACTCCTCGGGCTTGAGGCGGCGCTTGCGGGCGCGGCCGGCCAGATCCTTCATCTCGGCCGATATGGCGGAGAGCGTCTTCGTCTCGGCACGGCGGATGACGGGCGTGAACAGCCCGCCTTCGATCGCGACCGCGACCCCGACGTCCGAGTGCCGGAACTTCAGGATGCGGTCCTCGGCCCAGACCGCGTTCGCGTCCGGGACACGCTGGAGCGCCAGCGCCAGTCCTTTGATGACGAAATCGTTGACCGAGATCTTGAAGGCAACCTTGCCCTCCTTGTCCTTCGGCGCACCCGCATTGACCTGCTCGCGCAGCGCCAGCAGCGCGTCGAGTTCGATATCGAGCGACAGGTAAAAATGCGGAACCGTCTGCTTCGATTCGGTCAGCCGCTTCGCGACCGTCTTGCGCATGCCGTCGAGCGCGACCTCCTCGTAGGAGCCGGCCTCGTACATGGCCTTGACCTGATCGAGCGTGAAGCCGGCCGGGGCGGTCGTCGCCTTCGGGGCGGTCGGCGTAGGTTTCGCTGCCTCGACCGGTGCGGAGGGCTGGGCCGCTGCAGGCACGCCGGCCTTCGCGGCGCCGCTCTCGATAGCGGCCTTCACGTCGCTCTGCACGACCCGTCCGTGCGGGCCTGACCCTTTGATCGCCGCGATGTCGATCCCGGCCTCCCCGGCGATCCGGCGAGCCAGCGGAGAGGCGAAGACGCGGCCACCTTCGACAGGTGCGGCCCCGTTCGGCTTCGCGGGCGAGGCGGCCCCGTTCGCCGCCGACTTCGCCGGACCGTCGGGCGCCTCGTTGCTGCGCGCGTAGGAGGCCTGAGCCGTCTCCGACACCTTCACGTCATCGTCAGGCTTGCCCGGTGCGGGCTGCGCCTCGCTTTTCGGGGGCGCCTCGGCCTGCGGAGCGGGCGCCGTGTCGGCGGGCGCTCCGACGCTTGCCGGGTCCTCGCCCTCGCCCGCGATGATGCCGATCACCTGATTCACCGGCACGTCGGACGTGCCGTCCGGCACCGTGATCTTGGCGAGCACACCCTCGTCGACAGCCTCGACCTCCATGGTGGCCTTGTCGGTCTCGATTTCGGCCAGGATGTCTCCCGACTTGATCGTGTCGCCCTCTTTCTTGAGCCACTTGGCGAGATTGCCCTTCTCCATCGTGGGCGAGAGCGCGGGCATGAGGATGTTGGTCGGCATGTGTCAGGCCTCGGTCGAGGACGGCGTGTCGAAGGGGAAGAGGTCGTCGAGCGGGAACGGAGCCGCGTCGAACGGCGAGACCTGGACGAGGTCGCCGCGCTGTATAGTGGCGAGCAACAACCAGCGACGTTCGGTCAGCTCGAACGCCTCCAGCTCGCCCGCCGCGGGATCGAGCAACCAGAGGTGCTTGATCCCGGCCTCGGCGTAGACGCGGCGCTTCGGGCCGCGATCGAGTCTCGCGGTCGATGGGGAAAGGATCTCACACACCCAATCGGGCGCGGTTTCGAGGTAAGCCGTGTCCGGCAACCGGGGAAGACGTTCTCGCCGCCAACCGGCAAGGTCCGGCACGGCGACTTGTGACCCGAAATGAAGCTCGGGCTCCATCATGAAAACCCAGCCGCCCGGCCCGCCCCGTCCGCGCCCGAACGGCGGCACGAGTTCCGAAGCCAGATTCGCCCCGGCCACACTGTGCCTCGGTCTCGGGCGCGGATGCGTCTCCAGCACGCCGTCGATGATCTCGGCCACGAGATGCGCAGGCACGGCTTCGAGGTCGGCGTAGGTCGCGTCGCGGGTCGCGAGGTCAGCCATTCCAGGAACGCCCTCGTCAGCGGTAGCAGACGGCCTTCGCGGCAGCGATCACCTCGCCGACGTTCGGCAACGCGAGCTTCTCGAGGTTCGCCGCGTAAGGCATCGGCACGTCCTTGCCGGTCACGCGCGCGACGGGCGCGTCGAGGTAGTCGAAGGCCGCCTCCATGATGCGCATGCCGATCTCGGCCGTGACGCCCGATTGCGGGAAACCCTCCTCGACGCACACGCAGCGGTTCGTCTTCTGCACCGAGCGGATCACCGTCTCGATATCCATCGGGCGGATGGTCCGGAGGTCCACCACCTCGGCCTCGATCCCCTCCTTGGCGAGCTCTTCGGCGGCCTTCAGCGCGTAGGTCATGCCGATCCCGAAGGACACGATCGTGAGGTCCCGGCCGGCCCGGTGGATGCGCGCCTTGCCGATCGGCAGGACGAAGTCGTCGAGCTTCGGGACCGGCATCTGCTGGCCGTAGAGGATCTCGTTCTCCAGGAAGATGATCGGGTTCGGGTCGCGGATCGCGGCCTTAAGCAGGCCTTTCGCGTCGGCCGCGCTGTAGGGCATCACCACCTTGAGGCCGGGCACGTTCGAGTACCAGGCCGCGTAGTCGTGGCTGTGCTGGGCGCCGACGCGGGCGGCCGCGCCGTTCGGGCCCCGGAACACGATGGAGGCGCCCATCTGGCCGCCCGACATGTAGAGCGTCTTCGCGGCCGAGTTGATGATTTGATCGATCGCCTGCATGGCGAAGTTGAAGGTCATGAACTCGACAATGGGCTTCAGTCCCGCGAGTGCCGCCCCGACGCCCAGGCCCGCGAAGCCGTGCTCGGTGATCGGCGTGTCGATGACGCGCTTTGGGCCGAACTCCTGCAGCAGGTTCTGGGTCACCTTGTAGGCGCCCTGGTACTCGGCGACCTCCTCGCCGATCACGAAGACGTCCTTGTCGCGGCGCATCTCCTCGGCCATCGCGTCGCGCAGGGCCTCGCGCACCGTCGTCATCACCATCTCGGTGCCCTCCGGCACCTCGGGCGTCGACATCGTCTCGGGCTGCGGCGGTGACGACACGGCGGAGGGCGCCTTCGGGGCGGCCGGCACGGTCGCGGGCGCAGCCGGCGGCTGCGACTCGTCCGCTTTCTGCTCGGCCGCGGGTTCCGCGGGGACCTCACCCTTGGGAGCGGCGGACGCCCCGGCGTGAGCCGCGCCGTTCGGCTTCGGGGCGACCGCGGCGGACGCGTCCTCGCCTTCTCCGGCGATGATGCCGATCGGCGTGTTGACTGCCACGTTGTCGGTGCCGTCGCCGACCAGGATCTTCGCGAGCACACCCTCGTCGACGGCCTCGACCTCCATGGTGGCCTTGTCGGTCTCGATCTCCGCCAGGATGTCGCCCGACTTGATCGTGTCGCCCTCTTTCTTCAGCCACTTGGCGAGCTTGCCCTGCTCCATGGTAGGCGAGAGGGCGGGCATGAGGATGTCGGTGGGCATATGATGCTCTTAGCGAAGACCGAAGACCGCTCTCGCTCCGCTCCTCATCCTGAGGTGCGAGCGCAGCGAGCCTCGAAGGACGCACCCGGTTCGTCGCTCGTGCCTCAAGGCCGTGCCTTGCAGGCCCGGCACCTCGGCATGAGGACCGCGGGTACACATGAACGTCAGACGGCGGCCTCGCGCAGGATATCCGTCCAGAGCTCGGACACGTCGGGCTCGGCGTCGTTCGTGGCGAACTCGGCCGCCTCGTTCACGATTTCGCGCACCTTGCCGTCGACGCCCTTCAGCTCGTCCTCCGCCATACCGTGCGTCTCCAAGAGGCGACGGCGGACCTGCTCGATCGGGTCGTGCTCGTCGCGCATCCGGGACACCTCGTCCTTCGTACGGTACTTCGCCGGGTCGGACATGGAGTGGCCGCGGTAGCGGTAGGTCTGCATCTCCAGGATGTAGGGGCCGTTGCCCGTGCGGGCGAAGTCCAGCGCGCGCTCGGCCGCAGCCTTCACGGCGCGCACGTCCATGCCGTCCACCTGCTCGCCCGGGATGTTGAAGGAGACGCCGCGCCGGGAGAAATCGGTCTGGGCCGAGGCCCGGGTCACGGACGTACCCATCGCGTAGCGGTTGTTCTCGATCACGTAGACGACAGGCAGCTTCCAGAGCTCCGCCATGTTGAAGCTCTCGTAGACCTGGCCTTGGTTCGCCGCGCCGTCGCCGAAATACGTCATCGCGACGCGCCCGTCCTCGCGGTACCAGTTGGCGAGCGCGAGGCCCGTCCCGAGGGAGACCTGGGCGCCCACGATGCCGTGACCACCGTAGAAGTGTTTCTCCTTCGAGAACATGTGCATGGAGCCGCCCTTACCCTTGGAGTAGCCGCCACGGCGGCCCGTCAGCTCGGCCATGACGCCCTTCGGGTCCATGCCGCAGGCCAGCATGTGGCCGTGGTCGCGGTAGCCCGTGATGACCTCGTCGCCGTCCTTGGCGGCCATCTGCATGCCCACCACCACGGCCTCCTGGCCGATATAGAGGTGGCAGAAGCCGCCGATCAGGCCCATGCCGTACATCTGGCCAGCCTTCTCCTCGAAGCGGCGGATCATGAGCATGCCGCGATAGGCGGCGAACTCCTCGTCCTTGCTAAAGTCGGGCGTCGAGTTGGATTGCGGCCCGGCGGGCGCGGTGGGCTTCAAGCTGCGAGCGGCGAGGGCCATGCTCGTTCCTCCGACGATTTCGTTCGACGCTAGACCAGTCGTGGGGTGAAAGCGAGAGGCGCGTTCCTGTTCCGCGGCGTTCCGGACGTCAGACGCGGACACGATCGCGAGCCTCTTGCCGACCGTCCAATGTCGAACAACTCGGGCCTGTCGCAAGGTGCCCCGATCGTCTACGAGGTTCAGGTCTCAAGGATTGAATGATGAATCGATCACGCGTCGCCCTCTCGGCCTTGTCCGCGCTCTGCCTCGGCACAGGTCTCGCGCAGGCCGAGGTTCCCAACAAGACCGTGAAGGTCGGCGTGCTCACCGACATGTCGGGGCCGTTCGCGAACCAGACCGGTGAAGGTTCGGCGATCGCCGCCAGGATGGCCGCGGAGGATTTCGCCAAGGAAGCCGGAGACCTCAAGGTCGAGATCCTGTCGGCCGACCACCAGAACAAGCCGGATGTCGGGTCCGCGATCGCCAGGCAATGGTTCGACCAGCAGGGCGTCGACGCGATCGTCGACTTGCCGAACTCGGCGGTCGGGATCGCGATCCACACGCTCGGCGCCGAGAAGAACCGGACCGTCCTCGCCTCGTCGGCGGCGAGTTCGGACATCACGGGCCGGCTGTGCAAGCCGACCACCGTGCAGTGGAACCTCGATACCTGGGCGCTCGGCAACGCGACCGGCACCGCGGTCGCCAAGGCCGGGGGCGTCGGCTGGTACTTCATCTCGTTCGAGTACGCGCTGGGACAAGCGCTGGAGCGAGACACGACGGCGGCGATCACCAAGGCCGGTGCCAAGGTCGTCGGCAGCGTCAAGCATCCGCTCGGCACGACCGACTTCTCGTCCTATCTGCTCCAGGCACAAGGGTCCGGCGCCAAGGTGCTCGGGCTCGCGGAGACGGGCGTCGACGCGATCAACGCAGTCAAGCAGGCCGGCGAATTCGGGCTGACGGGCAAGGGCGGAATGACGATCGCCGGCCTGTTCCTGCAGATGACCGACGTCGAGTCGATCGGGCTCGAGACCGCCAAGGGTCTGGTCCTGTCGGAGCCGTTCTACTGGGACCTCACCGACAAGACCCGCGCCTGGTCGAAGCGCTTCGCGGAGCGCATGCCCGGACGCATGCCGACCATCGGCCACGCGGGCGTCTACTCGTCCACCCTCGCCTACCTGCGCGCGGTCAAGGCGGCCGACACGATCGAGGGCGACAAGGTCGTGGCCCAGATGAAGAAGACGCCGGTGGACGACGACCTGTTCGGCAAGGTCACGATCCGTCCGGACGGCCGGGCCATCCACGACATGTATGTCTTCAAGGTGAAGACGCCCGCCGAGTCGAAGTCGCGGTTCGACCTCTATGACCTCGTCGAGACAATACCCGGCGAGCAGGCGTTCCGTCCTTTGGCGGATGGCGGCTGCCCGTTGATCAAATAGGGAGCCTCTCATCCCGGCGAAAGCCAGGATCCAGCCTTCCAAGCACGGTGCTGGATCCCGGCTTTCGCCGGGACGAGTGGGTTGTTCTCAGCCCTTGCGCAACTCGGCCGGCTTGTGGATTGCCTCCTTGCCGGACTTGTCGCTCTTCACCCTGATCTGCGGGTCGCTCTTCGAGGCCTTGGCGGTGTGGCCGCCGACCTTCTCAGTCCCGGTCACCGTCTTCACGACCTTGCCGTGGGTCTCGCCCTGAGGCGTGTCCCACTTCACCTCGGTCCCAGCCTTCAGGCTCTTCGTCGTCGCCATGATCGTCTCCCTCGTGTCGGGGCGAGAACGGCGGTCATTCGGGCGCGTTCCGGGCGATCACGAATTCGTAAGGTCGCCTCGGACGTGCTTCGACGCCCGCCGCGCCTCGACATGCTTCGCGAGCCGCAGGTGGCGGGAGATCGCGTAGTTCATCGCGGTCAGGAAGCCGTAGGTGCCGCGCACGAAGTGGCGCCGGCCGATATAGGCTTTGAGGAAGGCGGCCGGGAACTCGACGAAGACGCGCCAGGTCGGGATGGTGACGCCCCTCGCGTCCAGGTCGGCCGCCTGCTGGTCCGAGTATCGGTTCAGCTTCGCCACCTGGTCTCCGAGCGATCGCACGGAGAAATGATGGATGACTCCTCGTAGCCGGCCGACCCGGGCCCGCGGCTCGAGATCGACACGGTCGTGGACGGGCGAGGGTGAGTAGCGCCCGCGCGAACGGCGATAAAGCCGGACCGGGGTGAGGGTGTAGGCGAACGGGTGCGGACGACGCTCGCCGGGGAAGATCTCCGCGATCCCGATCCGGTAGGCGTCCCGGCCCGGCCCGCCGGGACGGCCGAGAATGCCGCGGATCTCGGCCGCGAGACCGGGCGGCACCACCTCGTCGGCGTCGAGGTTCAGCATCCAGTCGTGCCGGCAATGCTCCTCCGCGAAGCGCTTCTGCGGCCCGTAGCCAGCCCAGGCCTGACTGATGACCCGAGCGCCGAGCGCCCGAGCGACCTCCACGGTCGCGTCGTCGGAGCCGGAATCGACGACGATCAGGTCGTCGGTCAGGTCACGGATGGCCGCGATCGTCGCGCCGATCCGGTCGGCCTCGTTGCGCGCGATGATGAAGACGGAGAGAGAGCACGCCGCCGAGGCGCGTCCGAGGTCGCGCGGCTCGGCCGCCGGGGCCGGATCCGACGCGATCATGTCCCAAGTCCCGTCCGGTTCAGGCGTCGAAGAAGACCGTCTCGCCTTCGCCCTGAAGACGGATGTTGAAGGTGTAGACCGCCTCGCCTGCTCGATCACGGTGCGTCGCGACCAGCGTGTCGCGGCGCGCCTCCGGCACCAGCGCCAGGATCGGGTCGGTGGCGTTCGTGGCCTGCCCCTCAAAATAGGCTCGCGTGAACAAGCGCTTGAGGAGCCCGCGCGCGAAGATCCCCACATTGAGATGCGGTGCCTGAGTCGAACCGTCGGGCCCCGGCACCACGCCCGGCTTCACGGTCGTGAAGGCGAAGAACCCGTTCGAGTCGACCTCCGTCCGGCCGAACCCCGTGAAGGCGGTGTTTTGGCCGGAGCGCTCGACCGGGCCGGCGTGACGCCCCTCCCCGTCCGCCTGCCAGACCTCGATCAGGGCGTCGATGATCGGCTCGCCGTCGCCGTCGATGACGTAGCCCTCGACCCGCACGCGCTCGCCAGCGGCGTCGGGCGTCGCGAGGTCGGCCGAGAAGAGCGGCCGCGTCGCGTAATCGTGCGGCGTCAGCACGTAGGCGAAGAATGGCCCGACCGTCTGCGAGGGCGTGATCCCGTCCGGGATCGCGCCGACCACGTCCGAGGTCGCGGCGACCAATTCCGAGGTCGCGGCGTCAATCGTCATGCGGCTCCTCCGTTGGCGTCGCGTCCCGCCCACGCAGCACGATGTCGAACACGTAGCCGAGCGCCCATTCGGGCGCAGTCGTGTCCATGTCGAAACGCGACACGAGCCGGTGGCGCGCGCGCTCGTCCGGGATCGAGTTGAAGATCGGATCGTAGGCGAAGAGCGGGTCGCCCGGAAAATACATCTGCGTCACGAGCCGCGTCAGGAAGGACGGGCCGAAGAGCGAGAGGTGGATATGCGCCGGCCGCCACGCATTGGGGTGGTTGCGCCAGGGATAGGCCCCGGGCTTCACCGTGGTGAAGGTGTAGCGGCCCTCATGATCCGTGACGACCCGGCCGGCGCCGGAGAAGTTCGGATCGAGCGGGGCCGGGTGCTGGTCGCGCACGTGAATGTAGCGGCCGGCGGCATTCGCCTGCCAGATCTCGATCAGCGTGTTCGGCACCGGCCGGCCGTCCTCGTCGAGGACGCGCCCCGTCACGATGATGCGCTCGCCCACAGGCTCGCCCGCGTGCTGACGCGTCAGGTCGCCGTCGCCCGCCTGCACGGTCTCGTGGCCATAGACGGGCCCGGTCAACTCGGACAGCGTATGCGGGATGACGACCAGCGGCTGGCTCGGCGAACGGCGTCGCGTCGAAGCGTAGTCCGCGTGCAGGTAGGGCGGGTCCGCCGACAGGCTGACGCGAGGGTAGGTCGTCATCGTCACGTCTCCCCGCATGCCGATCTGAGTTCGAAGCGGATCACGCGGTATAACGCTCTCGATCGGGAGATGGTGCCCAGGGGCGGAATC